>VGLX01000057.1 GCA_016866645.1 Candidatus Woesearchaeota archaeon
TGCCGCTTACGGTCATCGGGAAGTTTTCAACTATCTCTATAAATTCTGGTCGAGGTATGTAGTTCTTTCTCATGCCGCGGTTTACGCAGTACTGCACAACATCTTCAGGCCTCATGTAAGCGTCACGCTGAGGTATCACAGCCATACCTATAACTTCGCCTTTTTCTTCATCAGGTACCCCATATACTGCAACATCAAAAATCCTGGGACATTCCCTTACTACATTCTCTATCTCTGCAGGGTATATGTTCTCTCCGCCGGTTATTATCATATCCTTCTCTCTGCCGGTTATCTTGAAATAGATCTCGAACTTATCTTTTTTCTTATCTTTGTAAACCTTAACAGCAGTACCTATATCCCCCGTGTCGTACCAGCCGTTGATTATCGCCTTGGCAGTTTCACTTGGCTTGTTGTAGTACCCTTTCATAACTTGCGGGCCTTTAGACCATAAAACTCCACGCTTAATCTTTGTGTCGTCTACTAGCTCTTCTAGAGTGTTTGCTCCTGAGTAGTTGCCTGTTTCAGTGTTGACTATTTCCTCTCCAGTTTCATGGTTTACTAGTTTTATGTGCATTCCTTTCACATCGATGATCTTGCCTACTGTGCTGAGCCTGATCTCTCTAGGGTCGTTGATCCTGGTCTGTGTGACTATCGGTGATAGCTCTGTAGATCCGTAGGCTATAGTTATTTCTGGGATGTATTTCTCTATTTGTTCCATCAAGTCGAGAGGGCATGGTGCCCCAGCTATTATCCCAGTCCTTAATGATTTCAGGTCGAACTTGTTTAGTTTCGGATGTTTCAGTATCCTGTCAAAGTGTGATGGTGTGCCATACATCACAGTGCATTTCTCGTCGTTAATGGCTTTTAACACCTCTTCTTCGAACTTCGTAGGGTCGTACATGTTGGGGAACACGACGCATCCGCCCTTGATAATAGCTAATAATGTGCCTATGATACTCCCAAAACAGTGGAATAATGGGTTAGGCAGCACTATCTTATCATGGCTTTTGAATTTTAATACATCTGCAATCGCCAAAGAATTATTGACTATCCCGTAGCTTGTGAGCATAGCGCCTTTAGGGAAGCCTGTCGTGCCAGAAGTGTACTGGATGTTTATAACATCATGAGTGTCAAGTGTTTTCTGGATTTTCAGTATGTCTTTTTCTGTTATGTCATCTCCTCCGATGATCTTTTTAACATTTTCACTTACACCTAGATTCTTTAGCTCTTCCAGCTTGTAGACTGCTGGGAAGCTTCTGCTCTTACCAATAGTTACTACTGTTTTTAGTTTAGGGAGCCTTTTTGAGACTAGTTGTCCGGCTTTGCATTCTTTAATTTCTGGCGATATGTTATTCAGGATATCAACATAGCTGTAGCTCTTGAATTTATCCATCAGGAATAATGCTTTAGAGTCTGACTGGCTTAGCAAATACTCTAAGTCTTTTTCCCTGTAAGCAGTGTTGACAGTGACTAAGACTGCGCCGATTTTTGCTGTTGCGAATTGGAGAACTAACCATTCTGGAAGATTGCTCGCCCATACAGAAACATGATCTTTAGGCCCTATACCTATTCTTAGTAAGGCTTTGGCAGTGTCTGTAACCTCTTTGTATAACTGCTCATAAGTCCATCTTAATCCTATTTCAGGGTATACTGCACACTCGCTTTTAGAATACTTTTTTACAGCTTCGTCGAAAGCTTGAGCGACGGTTTGTTTTATAAGTTTGGTCATTGTTCTCGTCCCCCCATTATTTAGGCTTTAAACTCTTGTATATAAATATTTCTTTATCAGAACTCTTCTAGTTTTGTGTATAAGGAAAGATTGTCAGAAAGTTTGTTTTTAAGCAGCGGGAAAGCCATTATTCTAAAAAAGCTTATTGGGTCTGAGTATTCTTTGTGGTTCTTAAAATTCTTGTTTTTTATAGCTTTCCTTAAGTCTTCTACTAAGTTCTCTATGTGTAATAAGTCTTTTTTTATTATTATTCCTGAGAGGCCTACCTGCTTAAGGTCAAAATGCGTATCTGACCCGGCGGTTCCTGATAATCCGTGTTTTTTAGCGAAAGCTTCTGTTAGTACATTGCTGTAGCAAAGCCATAGGTAGTTTTGGGAGTTAAACTCTTCTAAAGCGTCAGCCTCTACGCATAGTTGTTCTAGCTCTTTTCTTTCTTCCTTGTCGGCTAGAGTTATGCCAAAGAATGAACTGTCTTTTTGTATGCTCATAGGATGGGCAATTATCGCTATTCCGTTCTGACTATGAATCTCTTTTATAGTATCTCTTATATCTTGATAAGAACCTATTGTTCCATCACAGCCTATCGCTAAGACATCCCTTCCGCTTTTTGATCGTATCTCCTGGGCTTTTATTGCTATTAGCCTGTCATTCTCTGTTTTGATCTCTAAGTATTTCCCGTAGTCATTTATACTGTATTTTGGGTTTTGCTTGACGTAAGACCTGAACTTTTCATAGTCTAAGCTTGTGTTATCTCCTTGGTTGTGGGTCATAACTACGATGATATCCGCTTTTTTCATTGATGTTTCTACTATTTCTTCTATTCCTTGAGGGTAATAGCTCGGATCTTTTAGGTGCATGTGCGTGTCCATATATAATTCATTGTCCTTTATGTCTGGCGGGTTGTTCACGACTGCATCAAGGCTTAACTTGGCTGTTTCCTTTAAGGCGTTAGAGAAGTAGTATTTCTTCTGGCATTGTATTCCTGTATACAACATTGCAGCGGCTAACACACCTATCAACGGCTTTTTTATTCTTTTAAGCATCTTGTAACGGATTTTTTGGCAGGTTATAAACATATCGCCGCAGCATAGAAATCTTTATAAACCATTATTCCGCTATTGTGAACTATGGACATGCCACAAGAACTAGAGGTATGGTATGTAATACCTGCACTAAGGAAAGCTTTTGCTGATATCATGCTAAAACGAGGTCTAAGCCAGAAAGAAATAGCTAAAAAATTAGACCTTGGGAAATCAGCGGTAAGCCAATACATAAAATCCCAAAGGGGCACAGAAATAAGATTTGACAAGAAAATGCTCGAAAAAATAGAAACCTCTGTAAATAAAGTCATGAAAAACACATCTACCACCAAAGAAGAACTAATAATCCTATGCGAAACAATACGAAAAGCAGGTCTACTATGCTGTTTTCACAAATCAAAAGAAAAAAACCTGAAAAACTGCGGGGTTTGCAAAAAATGAAAGCTTACCTAGACAATGGCGCGACTACACAAGTTGCTAAAGAAGTAATCAAAACCATGCAAAAGGTCATGACTAATCATTTCGGAAATCCGAGCTCACTACACACATTTGGTGAAGAAGCCAAACAAGAACTCGAAAAAGCAAGAGAAATAATAGCGAAAAAGCTTAACGCAGACCCTAGCGAAATAATATTCACATCGGGCGGAACAGAATCCGACAACATAGCAATAAGGGGCACAGCCTACAAGAACAAAGATAAAGGGAACCATATAATAACAACAAGCATAGAACACCCTGCAGTCCTAAGAACATGTGAAGCATTAGAAAAAGAAGGTTTCAAAATAACCTATCTTAAGGTAGACAAGGACGGCTTGATACGCCTTAAAGAACTTGAAGACACTATCACTCAACAAACGATACTCGTAACGATAATCCACGGAAACAACGAGATAGGTACGATACAAGACATAGAAAGTATAGGCAAGGTATGCAAAAGCAAAAATGTTCTATTCCACACAGATGCTGTACAAAGCTTCACAAAAGTCCCGATAGACGTTAAAAAAATCAACATCGACCTGATGTCTATAAGCGCGCATAAGATCCACGGCCCAAAAGGGGTAGGCGCTTTGTTCATAAAAAAAGGAACAAGACTTAGGCAGATAATCACGGGTGGAGAGCAAGAGAACAAGAACAGGCCAGGAACAGAGAACACCCCCGGCGCGGCAGGATTTGCCAAAGCAGTCGAACTTTGTAAAGAACAAGGCATAGAAGACATGATACGATTGCGAGATATGCTGATAGACGGAATAGAAAAGAACATCCCTGATGTGATACTCAATGGGTCAAGAGAAAAACGACTCCCAAACAATGTCAACATCGCTTTCAGATACATAGAAGGGGAATCTCTGTTATACCAACTAGACAGCAAGGGCATAGCCGTGTCAACTGGTTCTGCGTGCAGCTCACAATCTTTATCTCCCAGCTATGTGCTGCTGGCCATAGGGCTAAAGCCAGAAGTCGCCCATGGCTCGATAAGATTCACGCTAAGCAGGTACACAACTAAAGAAGAGATAGAGTACACGATAAAAAACGTAAAAGAAGTGGTAGAAAACCTAAGAAAGATAAGCCCGTTGGCAAAAAGGAGGGATTAACATGGCGACAGCATATTCAAAGGAAGTAATGAAACGCTTCAAAAAGCCAAAATTCGCGAGAGAAATGAAAGATGCTGATGCATTCGGGGAAGTCGGCAACCCGACGTGTGGCGATGTTATGAAAATATTCTTAAAAATTAGTAAGAACAAGAAAGGCGATGAGTTCATCAAAGATATTTCTTTTCAGACATTTGGCTGTGTGGCAGCCATATCCGCTTCAGATGCGCTTTGCGAATTAGCCAAAGGCAAAACAATACAAGAAGCGTTAAAAATCACAAGAGATGATATCATTAAACTCTTAAAAGGTTTGCCTAGCATAAAATTCCATTGTTCGGTATTAGGTGAAGAAGCACTACAGAAAGCGATAGAAGATTACAAGAAGAAAAAGAAGTAGTTATTTCTTCAGATGGTTGAACGCTGCATAAGCCGCTTTAGCCCCATCCGCGCAAGCAGTAACTATCTGGTCTAAAGGGGTATTAGTGATGTCGCCTGCTGCGAAAACGCCTTTGACGTTGGTGCGCATGTTGTCATCAACAATTATGCTGCTATGATCATCGAGATCAATCCCCAGCTGTTTAGCTAAAGCTGTCGATGGTATTCCCCCGATTTCTATAAAAATGCCTTGCATAGGCAACTCTTTACCGTTGTTCAGAACGATTTTTTCCACAAACTTAGTCCCAACTATTTTTGTTATCTCAGAGTTGAAAATCACTTCTATCTTCTTGTTAGTCTTAAGACTGTCAGTTAAAGCAGGGTCGGCTTTTAGGGCATCTTTCCTGTAGATCAAGTAAACCCTTGAAGCGTAATCCGCTAACAGCAGCGCACCCATGACTGCTGAGTTGCTGCCACCGACTACGCAGACTATCTTGTTCCTGAACATGGGGCCGTCGCAGGTGCAGCAATAAGATACGCCTTTGCCTAGAAACTCGTCTTCTCCTGGAATGTTAAGCTTCCTTCTCACAGTGCCTAATGCGAGGATTAACGTTTTCGCCTTAAACTTATTAGATTCTGAAGTAGTTACTTCAAAACCTTGTGATATCTTGACAGCTTCTTCTTGCACTATTTTCACGCCTAAAGCTTCAACATGGTTTTTGAAGTTTTCCATCAACTCTGGACCAGTTATGCTTACGATGCCAGGCCAGTTCTCAATTTTGTGTGCAAGGTTTGCTATTCCACCCGTGTCTTTAGAAATTATCAACGTTTTTAGCTTATACCTTATAGCATATATCGCCGCGGTCATGCCTGCAGGACCAGCACCGATTATAATAGTATCATAAACCTCATTGTTTTCGTTTACCATTTTAACAGTCTTTAAGCACTTTTTTATTTAAAAAAGTTTTTGTTTAAACAGCAACAGACAGTAATAATGCGATAAAACATGCAGCTAACTAACCCAAACCTTTAAAAACGAACCAGTCTAACTAATCATTCTAACTAAAATGCCTAGAAAGAAAGCGACAAGCACTAATGCTGAAAATCCAGAAACTCCCAAGAAACCTAGAAAGAAGAAGGCTAAAGTTGAAGAGCATCAACCAGAAGTGAAGCTTGAAGAAAAACAAAGCACTAAAACAGAAGTTAAAGATTCTAATAAAACTATTACATGCCAACCTGAAATAAACATCGGCCTAGTAGGCCACGTAGACCACGGAAAAACTACTCTAGTCTCTAAGCTCTCAGGGAAATGGACTGATGAGCATTCTGAAGAGATAAAACGAGGCATCACGATAAGGCTTGGCTATGCAGACACGGGGATATACAAATGCCCGAAATGCGAGACTGATTCTTATGTCACGAGCGCTACCTGCCCTAAATGCAAATCAGAATGTACCCCCCTAAGGAAAGTTAGTTTCATAGATGCTCCAGGCCACGAGACGCTGATGGCTACGATGCTTTCAGGAGCAGCTATAATGGACGGCGCTTTGTTACTAGTAGCTGCTAACGAGCAATGCCCTCAGCCGCAGACTAAAGAGCACCTCATGGCATTGAACATAATCGGAGTGAAAAACATAGTCATAATACAAAATAAGATAGACCTGGTCTCTGAAGAAGATGCAGTTAAGAATTACGAGCAGATAAAAAAATTTGTCAAAGGGACCATAGCCGAGAACGCACCTATAATACCTGTCTCAGCCCAGCATAACATAAATATAAACTCTGTCATAGAAGCGATAGAAGAGGTTATGAAAACGCCTGCAAGAGACCTTAAAAAAGAACCCTTGATGTTCGTAGCCAGAAGCTTTGACGTGAATAGGCCTGGCGCCAAGATAGAAGGGCTAGTAGGCGGAGTTTTAGGCGGAGCTTTAAAAGAGGGCATCCTAAAACAAGGTGATGATATAGAGATACGGCCTGGCTTGAAGAAAGAGAAAGAAGGCAAAAGGCTTTACCAGCCGATAATAACCAAGATAATCAGCCTGAAAACCGGCGGAGAAACAGTAAGCCATGTAGGACCTGGAGGATCAGTCGGAGTCCTTACTCAATTAGACCCTTCAATAGTCAAGTCTGACAGCCTAACCGGAAGCGTAGTAGGACATCCAGGGAAGCTCCCGCAAGTTTGGTACGAATTTGAGCTAGAAACCTACCTGTTGGAAAGAGTCGTTGGTGCTAAAGACGAGCTTGTAGTAGACCCTATCAAAGAAAGAGAATTCTTAATGCTTAATGTAAACTCTTCAGCAACTGTAGGCTTGGTAGATAAGCTTTCCAAAGATAAGTTTCATACAGTTTTGAAAATACCTGTCTGCTGCGATAAAGACGACAGAGTAACTATTTCTAGAAAAGTAGGCGATAGGTGGAGACTTATTGGCTGGGGAAGAATAATTGTTAAATGATAATAGACCTTTTTTAGAGATGATTTTATAATAACTTTAATAATAATTTTCCAACAGTTTTTATTTTATTCGAATACCCCGTCAGCTTGCTGCGGGGATGAATTGTTGGGAGGGGTATTTTTTTCTTCGAAAATTTTCTCTTGGTTTTAGAAGAACAACTAGCCATTTCGGAAAATATTCATAACTTTTACCTTCGATAAACGCTTAGGTACTGGACAACTGGACAAGTGTGTGGCGAGTGTTTAAAACCTTTTCTCTGCCTTTAATTACCGATTAGGTTTTTCAGGTTCATCTCTTTGAGATAGGTTCTTATTTTTTTGCTTCTTTCGCAGATGATTTCTTTTCCATTTATGTCCATTTTGTATACTTTGGATAGTTCTAGTAAAAGGTCTGATACGCTGATTTTATCGTTGAGTTTTGCTTCTTTTA
>VGLX01000058.1 GCA_016866645.1 Candidatus Woesearchaeota archaeon
CCATTTAGGGCGTTACGTCAGTGTTCAAGCAGCGAGGGATACATATCACTACCGTACATTTATAGGCTATAACTATGAACAATTTCCTGGAGCAATAGAATTATCAAAACGTTTAACACGTTTGGAAATCATTCCAATTATAGGTCACGAGTATGCACATAGTGTCCAAGTACAAAAATGGGATTTATCTGAGTATGAGCACATAAAAGAGTTTTCTTATTTAGAGGAAGGTCACGCAACAGGTGTTGAAAAATACATGTCTATTTTTTATATGAAAAAAGAAAACAACAGCGCATTTTTATATCCCTCAACAGTGAAGAACCTTTTCAATTTTGCCGAAGTCTATCTTTGGATATGTAAGGAGCTTGGAGTAAAATATAAAAAAAGTTTGATAAGCGATAAAATTCACAAAAAACTATCACCTAATCAAAAGGGTATTACAAAGATGCCCATAGCCCATTCTTTAGGCAACACGTTCTTCTGCCTTCACGAAGCCACAAAAGGCGACAAGATTTACAGCGATGTAATCCACAGGAGGTTCGAGCCAGGATTAGTAAAATGAAACGCGTCTACAAATACCCGTTGATAGACTGGATTGGCGCCGCTTTGCACAGTGACAGCCTTAAAACGATCCTGAGCATGGTCAAAAGCGGAGAGTCGATAGATACGCTAGTAAAATCAAAATCTGACAACAGAAGGTACATAGAAAAGATACTGAAAGAAGAGATACAGAACCAGTTCGGGGATTATAGGAGACCTATGCTTGAAGTGATACTCAACAGCATAGACGCTAAGCCTGACGGGTTCAAAGGAGATTATAACGTGAATGTCAAGGTCAAGGGTAAGAACTTCAGCTCAGCAGACCAAGGCCGAGGCATGAGCCTGGACGAGGTGCTAAGGTTTTTGATAATACCTTTCAACACCGAGAAGAAAGGCGTGGAAGAGATAGGCAGGTTCGGAGTAGGGTTCTTGTCAACATTCAACTACTGCATCATGGAGCCAAAAAAGGTCAGGCTAACAGTCGAGACTAAAAACGGGTCAGAAGGCTACAAGGTTGAGTTCTACGCGACAAGCAATGAAGTGACAGACCTCATGATGTGCGTCACGCCTATCAGCAAGATGCCTACCGGAACCAAAGTTAGTATAAAGAGGACTGTGGGCAAGAAAAAAAATGTTGTCTCATACTTGAAAGATCATCTTGAGAACATGCCCTCTTACATCGCTAGGCTGATTGTCAACAGGGAGCATATGAACGATGACTCTAAATTCAAATGGTACACTAAGCCTGTAAAACTGAAACTCTTAGGCAAAGAAGTAGAGCAGCAAGCAGGTTTCAGGGCGTCTAAAGACGGCTGGGACTCTAGCATCTCATTAGCCTCTCAAGGCGTGCTAGTCAAACAGTTCAAGAACGATCGCAGGAACATCAACGCTACAGTGTCCTTCCCTCCTGCAGCACAAGTCGTAGAGGGAAGGGACGAGTTCAAGATAGATGAGAATTACAACCGATGCGTATACGCTGTTTTCAGAGCATTCGAAGAATATTTAGTAGAGGAACTGCAAGATAAGAATGTCCTCAAGTATGCTCAAGAGCTTAAATTTGACCCTAAGAATCAGCTTATAGAAGGGAGAAAGAGATTCATCTTGTACATGACAGGGTTCATACCTTCTTTGATGTCTGCCTTAGGCATAAATGACATCTCAACGATACAAAATATAGATGGCATACGTGAAAAACTGTTCCCAGGCAAGAAGTATGTGCTGACCTCAGATGAGGTAGACTCTCTTAAGCCTTTCTTTAAAGAGTTTGTAGAGAAGTATTCTTTTGAAGCTATGTCTCACCAGTCACAAAGCTACTGGAAAAGTTTTTACAAGACCAAGGCAGATATGCTAGACGAAACACTTAAGCCTATGCAAACCCTACAGGTTGCCGAGTTTGTTAGAAAGCTCGAGGAGGACAAATCATTCTATCCTAACCTACACTTAGTAGCTCACTTGCTCACAAAGCAAGACATACTCAAGGAAGTCTACTTGGTCGAATTACCGCAAGGTGATAATCCCCTGTTCGTAAACTATACTTACCCGGGATACAAGCTGTACATAAACACGAATCATCCTTATGTCCAAGGGAAGATCAACCATTCAAAGGTGTATGCTGTAACGAGTGAATATCTCAGCTTAAAAGACGCTAAGCCCATACATCACATAACAAAGATGGATGACATAGAAGACGAGATGAAGCTTCTCAACAGCTTTTTAGACGGAGTGCCTAAGAAAGAGAAAGAAAATGAGCCGAAGTAAAAGCCTGCTGGAAAGAGAACTTGAAGGCCTTAAGGGCCAAGGTAGGGTCTACAATATCCCCCTATCTGACTTAGTGATGATGCAGATGGTCGGAGACTTCGACAGTTTCATAGAAAGCCTGACTAACGCCCCTGACGACAACAAGCCTTTCAAAGTTGCTGACAAGATGATTAAAGAGACTAAGGAGCATACGACGACAGCTAAGCTCTTCCCGAGCATAATCGACAAGACCATACAGGCACAGGTCGGTGAGAAGCACGCGGCGCTAAGGGAATTAGGCCAGAACGGAATAGACGCTTACGACTGCTCTGACACGGAAAAGCCTGTAGTGTTCGACATCTCTAAGCAGAAGAAGCACATAGTTTTGAGGGCTAGAGATTACGGATGTGGCATGGACCTAAAAGGGTTGATAAAAAACTTGCTAGTGCCTTATAATTCTGGAAAAGAGTTTGACATCACAAAAATCGGGGAGCATGGCATAGGATGGTACTCGATAATGGACCTGGCTGAAGTAGTGCGAGTAGCCACAAGGCCTAAAGACAGCGAAAAGACCACCCGAGCCTTAGTCTACAAGAAAAGAGGCAGATGGATGAGCTCAATACTCTTAGAATCCGGTTCTGGTTTCAGCGAAGACCTAAACAGAGAGCCGCACGGGACAGAAGTCACAGCGTACATCAGCGAAACAGGCACTAACGAGGAGAACATAAGGAACTTCCTATTCCAGTACTTGGGCATGGTCGATAAGCAAAACGCCCAAATAGGTCTCGGAAAAGAGCTGGTCAACTCGGTCAAAGACGAGTATGGGCTATCTGTGTCGACGCCAGTTATCATAGAAGGCAAGTCTATGCCTCTCACTCTCGGGGTGTCTAAGAGGAAGATGGACTACTCAAAATTCGACGATACAAGGTTCAAGCACAGGGACCTTAACCTGGAGAAGATAGTCTACACCCAAAACGGTCTGTTCATCAAGTATGACGGGCCACATTTCGAGGATGGAAGCGTACACGAGAAGCTCATACGCGACTTATCATTCATGGGATTAGACTTCTGGGTTGATGTGCCGCAGCACGCGACTCTTACCAAAGGCAGGAATAACATCATAGCGGACCATGGCATGTCAGTGCTTGACGGAATGTACCAGGCTTTCGAAAACCTGTTCTTAGACGTGCTATTAACCGATAACGAACTATTGTATCATCCTTCACAAGTATTGCTAGAGAGCATATCCAACCTTTTCAACAAGAGCTATGCTGACACTGCAGAGATGTTCGAAAGAGGGAAGTACAGCTTGAAGAGAAGGCTTATGTCCGCCGGAGCAGCTATAGGCAGCAAATCTGTAGACGTAGGAACATTAGCAGCCCAGCTCGTAGCCCATTATGCTAAGAAGACTATTAAGTACCCTTTCACTTCTATGCCTAATGACCTGAGAAGCTTAGCCTCAGATATTAAGAACGACTTCCCAAGGATGGCCCGCTGGGCTTTAAGAAACACAGTAGGAATAGGGACACCAGCCGCTCTGTTTGTAGGAGCATTATACGGTGGCATAAAGCTTCAAGAGCATTACGGGTGGACGCCGTTTATTTACATAGGGGCAGGACTGGGAGCCTTAGGAATATACTGGCTTACAAGGAAATCTTCAAACATAAAAGAATGGTATCATAACCTGGGAAGCAGCAGCAGTGAGCATATAAGTTTCAAAGAAGTATGGTCTGACACCTGTGAAGCTACAAAAAAAGCCATGATGTATCTCCTGAACCAAGCAGGGCTATACGTCGATGTCGAGAAGAAACGAGAGAAGAAGCGAGAGCAGCAGAGGAAGAAGATCTCAGAGAAGTACTTGTCCAAGATGAAGACTGACGAGTTCTTCAAGAAAGTCTTGAACAAGAAGATAATCCCTGCAGAGCTTTACTCATCAAGCAACAGCCAGGAAACAACGGCGAAGAAACCTGAGAGCACAAGCCTGGGGGGCATGTTCAAGAATCTTATGAACGGTTTTGACATGTTTGACACCGCAAACCAAGGATGGAGCAGTAAGCAGAATGTGCATTCTGGAATGCTGAACAAAAGCGCGGCTCATCTGTCAATAGATGACATAATTGACCTGTACTTGAAAGGCAGTCTGAAATACAGCAAGGATTCTAGCAAGCCTTCGTTCAGGGATGGCGATTACTTCGTAGACTACCACAACCCCATAGTCAACACTGTGATAAGCAAGCTCGAGCACATAACTTCCCAAGTGAAGACGAAATATGATGTTAAGGTGTTAGAAGATCACTTAGATAATTTCGTAAGCTTCACCAAAGAGGCAAGCGTAGCAGCCTATATGATGTCCCCTGTTGGCATACTTCACGTGATTGCTGTCACGATGTTCGGGAAAGGCAGCAACCCTTTCAGGGATTATTATGTATATTACAAGCCTGTAGAGCTGGCGAAGGAAACATTAGGTTTTATCCGAAATAATTACAAGAGTCTGATTCCATTTATGAAAGGCTTTGCCAAAGGCTGCGTCAGGATACCTTACTCAGTAGCTTCTACAGCAGCTTTGCTCGCTTACGAGTACGCGATACTGCCTGGCGCCAAAGCGGCCAACCCAGTCCGTTACCCAGGGTATGTCAAAGAAATCGTGGCTATGGTTAAAGAAGAGATACAAGACAGGAAATTAAAGAAAGAACAGCGCGCCGAGGCTAAGAAGAACATGCTCGAAGCCGAGATTTCTGCAGGCTACAAGAGAGGCTTCTTCAGCAAAATGAGAGAATTCGCTTCAGACTGTTACCAGAACTCTATAATCAACGAGCTTTTCGGATATGGCATCCTGGCAGGAGAGGACTTAAACAACCTGGGCAAGAAAAGGCTGGATTACATAACTAAGCTAACAGGCATAGGCAGGGCTTATTACGACTTTACGAGCATGGTGGAAGGCCTTGATAAGATAGTCTGTGATGCTTTAGACAAGAAACCTTTCAATGTAGTGTTAGGATACTCCCCTCTGCGAAACCCTACTTATAACCATAACGGCTTCATGCTGCCTGACAAGGAAGGGACGCTCCATATCTGCTTGGAAAAGATGAACGACCTGATAAACAACACTTTATGCTCTTATGGCTTCGGAACTACTAAGGAGAACGCGTTAGCAAGGCTGAGCCACACAGTATTAGACGCTCTGATACACCAACGGGTGCATGACGAATTAGGAGAGTACCGCCACAGCATGGACATGTACGACTACAGTTTTCACAGCAGAAGATTCTTTGACACAAAAGAGGAGCTGAGAAGGAAAGTTGTTGATCATTTGGAAAAGAGCGAGATACAGCTTGCTGACTATGTAGAGAAGTTCTTCCCTCCAGAGTCTAAACGGAATAAGCATTATTTCACTACTGGGAAGCACCTTTCAAAGCTCGCGCATATGACCAGAAGAAGGCTTATGGACGAAGCGTATAGTTACCAACATGGGGCTTAGAACCAAGGTCTAAAGAAAGTATATGCCATAATTCTTTAATAACTGCAGTTTAAAAAAATATTTAAAGGGCAGATTCATCAAGTTTAGGTTAATGTACTTGCACTTTTACGCTAAGCATGAGAAGAAGTTTTTCGTAATACCTATGGTCCTTCTTTTAGTAAGCATATTCATAGTTGTGAACCATTACTTACAAACCGGCGATATCTTCGACAAGGATGTCAGCCTTAAAGGCGGGATAAGCGCGACAGTCTACACTATGGAAGACGCTAAGACCCTAGAGGCTAAGCTAGCAGATTCGCTAAAGGCGGATGTTAGTGTTAGGAAGCTTGCAGAGTTCGGCACTGAAAAGCAGACAGGTCTTCTGATAGAAGTTTCCGATGTTGACAGGGACACTTTAAAGAAAGCCATATCCTCGATTCTGAAAATTGAGCTGACATATGAGAACTTCTCCATGGAAGAGACAGGCTCAAGCCTGGGCAGGGCGTTCTACAGCCAGATGGCAAGGGCGATGATACTGGCGTTCATCTTCATGGCCATAGTAGTGTTCATAACTTTCAGGACGCCTATACCTTCATTAGCGGTAATACTATGCGCGTTCAGCGATATAGTCACGACTATAGCTTTCATAAATGTAATAGGCATGAAGGTCTCAACCTCAGGCATAGCCGCCTTACTATTATTAATAGGATACTCAGTGGACACTGACATCCTCATGACCACCCGCGTCTGGAAGAGGAAAGAAGGGGCAATCATGCAAAGGTTCTTCGACTCTATGGAGACAGGGCTTACCATGACCGCGACAGCGCTAGTAGCAGTCACTTTAGGGTATTTCTTATCAAATTCTTATGTGTTACAACAGATGTTCTTAGTATTGGGCGCAGGATTAGTCGCTGATGTTTTCTACACTTACATGCAGAATGGCAGGATACTATTATGGTACGTTCACAAAAAGGAGAAAGTGACAAATGGCTAGGAAGCTGATAACGTTCAGGGTTTGGCTGGTAATAATCGCCATAGCGCTTTCGATCCTTGCGATAGGCCCTAACCCTTGGGCCCATGGTCTAATAATAAAATCTGTCGCGTCAGGAAGCGCAGAGGCAGAGCAAGGCATCACAACAGGGGAAACACTTAAAGCGGTAAACGGGCAACCACTCGAAACTTTGAACGAGTTCTCTACGCTTATAAAATCCATGGAGAAAGAGCCTGTAGAAGTAACAGTAGAAACTGACCGCGGCATCAAGACTTACGAAGCTGAAAGAAGCATAGGCTTCAAGCTTAACAACCTTACAATCACAGATCCTGAAGACTTCACAAACCTAGAGGGCGGTGAAGTGATAAAGTCGATAAACGGCATACCTATCACAAATGATACTGAACTAACCGAGATTAAAGGTGAGATTTTACCTCTGGAAAGGATAAGCATAACCACTAACAAAGGCGAACGGGTCTACCTGTCAAGAGGCGCTCCGAAGATAACAGTCGCTCCGAAACAGACGACTAACGTTCAGAAAGGATTGGACCTGCAAGGCGGGACAAGAGTGTTGCTGAAGCCTAAGAGCAGCGAAGGCGTCACAGACAAAGACATTGATGACCTGATAAAGGTCATGAGCAACAGGCTTAACGTCTACGGATTAGCGGACTTGCAGATAAGGCCTGCCAAGGACTTCTCAGGGGATAGGTTCGTTCTCATAGAAATCGCAGGAGTGACTACAGATGAGATAAAAGAGCTTATCGGAAAGCAGGGCAAGTTCGAAGCGAAGATAGGCAACGAGACGGTATTCACAGGCGGAAGAGAAGA
>VGLX01000059.1 GCA_016866645.1 Candidatus Woesearchaeota archaeon
AACGATAACAATCTAACCCCTGTAGGTAAAAGTATAATCATTCAAATGCCAACTTCGGCAACATTAAAAATTGAAATAATTAATTCTCCTTGCGGTAATGGTCCTTGGTCGTTTACAAATAAGGTAACCGAGTTTGAAAGGTAAGTAATCTATTCCAAAATTTTGATTTGTTCAAGATTGATAAAATATATTAATATAATATTGGTTAACCAATATATAAAAACAAAAAAGAGAGCCAAACGTCTTAAGGCGAATGACTCTCTTTCTTAACTGCCAAGCTGATTAAATACTCCCAGCCTAACCAGGTAATAAGAAGAGTTATTAAGAGATAATGAGAAAGGTCAACCTGCTTCTTGACCGGCTTGTTAACAGCCTTGACATGCTTAGCCTGTTTCACTATTCTGTCCAGCACTTCTTTAGCAACGCTGACATCACCTGCGTAGAAATACTCACCGCCGGTTATCGAAGCGATGCTTTTCAAGACTTCGCTGTTCATCCTAGTGGATATAGGCACATTTTTGTCATCTTTGAACAAGCCTTGGTCATCCCACTTGTCTCTTCTAGGGATGAAAACTTCACGATCTCCACCTATACCAATCGTGTAAACCGTGATTCCTTTCTCAGCAAGCTTCTTGGCTTCTTGCAACACGCTATCCAGTTGAGAACGGTCCTCTAACTCACCGTCAGAAACCAGTATCATAACCTTGTACTGGGAATCCGCGTCGAACATTTTCGAACCGGTATTAAGCGCCTCGCCTATCTGAGAGCCGGTGAAAGCTATGCTCAACGTGTCAGTGTTTAACAAGTTGTACTTGCAGAACTGGTAGTCTTTGGTAAGCGGAGCGACCGTAACATCGCTGAAAGCGAAAAAGAACAATCCTACCTTCTCACCTTTAAGCAAGTCTATAAAGTTTAAGACTTCAAACTTGCCACGGTTAAGACGGCTGGGATATTCTTGTCGTAGAAAAATTTCCTGGTTAGGGATGGTAGTGTCTTCAGCAAGCATCGACCTTGAAGTATCCATGCCTACGATGATATGTATCCCTTCTCTTTGCGTCTCCATCACCTCATACTCTACTGTAACGCCTACAAGGGAGAAGGTGGCTAGCAACACCAACGAGGAAATGAGGAATATCCTTCCAAGATTCTTCCATCTTAAGATTTTCCTGTCAGCAAAAACTGCTAACCATTTCTTCATCCGCTTGTAAGCTGTTAATGAGAGTATTAAGAACAATGGTATGAGTATCAAGAGAAGGAGGTATGTAGGTTTAGATAAAATCATATAACACTACCTCCTTTCTTTATTTGATTCCGCCTTGCACTCCTGGAGAGCCTAGTAAGGGGATGACTTTCTGAAGCTGATCGCCTTCTTTTTCCCCTTGTTCAGGTTTACCTTCACCCTCACCTTCGCCTTTTTGCCGTTTTATGAGCAGTTCAAGGTTCCATCTCGGGATGTCTGTTGGGGTTCCTGTGAGCTTGTTGTCTTCGATGATGTTGATAGAGTTTTTGAAACATGAGATAGACTCTTCTACTAATCCTTTAGTCTGTCTTTTTCTCGTCTCTTCATCACCTTGTACGAACAAGATCTTGTACAGTTTCAGGCAACCCATAAAGTTTTGAAGCCGCCATGCCTCTTCATAAGTTAAACCCTTGGAGGATAACAGCTTTTCAGCTTTCTTTTCAAGACATTCTATTAATGACCTGAGGTCTTCGATTTTTTTGTTTAACAACTCGGCATTGTTTCTTTCGAATTGGGATATCTTTGCCAGCTCGACATACTTTCTTTCGACTTCTGACCATTCTCTGAAGAGAATCCTGGATTCTATCATGCCCTTGTAGTCCAATCCTGGTAGTGCTGAGCTGTAAAGTTCTTTAGCCTTATTGTCCTCAAGCTGTAACGCATCTCCTTGGATGATATTGCGTTCGCTTTTTATCGTCTCATCAAGTCTTGTGTCGAATTTCTTGAACGTCTTGAATGAGAAGAATGATGCAACTAGCAAGAGGGTTATAAGTGCTATCATTATGGGATAAAGAAATCTCTTCATATAACAACCTCCTTTCTTTTTAGATTTCTATCCGTCTGAAAGGTTTAGAGTAGCTGAGAAAGGCGTAAACTACCAGTGATACGAATCCTAAAAGCGTGAACGCCCAGCTGGTCCCTTTCTTCTGTCTAAAATCTTCCAGGATTAGTTGTGTTTTTTCAAGCTCATTGATCTTATCATATACTCTGTCAATGTTACTCATATCTGGTTTGAGTGCTAGTATCTGTCCAGCGGTTCTTAGCTCTTTCTCATTCTTAGCAGAGGTTATGGCCTTTTCAAGTCTCGGGTCAACTTGGGGATTCATTAGTATGAAATAGCTTTTTATCCCAAGCATTCTCATAAGCCTTATTGCTCTAATGGCATTAGGTGTCTTGCCTCTTATGTCGTAAGCGCTACTGATGTAGAATTCTCCATCACTTAGGATTATAGCTATTTTTCCTTTACCAAAGTCTTTACCCTTGAGTGATTTCGGAAGCCAGATGTCCCCCTCATCATTTCCTATCAAGGCTTCTTTCATACTCATAATCTCGCCAACTGTCGGCCTTTCCTCTTTTGGCAAGTAGTTTATGAAAAGGTTTATCGTCAGCCAAACAGCTTCTGAGATTTCTGTTCCGCCGCCTACTTGCCCATCGTTAACTTTTAGGAATTCTATCCTTCTGTGGATGATTTCCATGTCGTTTGTGAATGGGCATATCAGCTTGGAATAGTCTGCGAAAGCGATTAGTGCTAAGTAGTCGCTGGAGGGTTCTTTTGTGTTGTCGAATCTTAGTCCTGCGAACTTATGAGCGGAGTCTAATGCCAGTATGTGTCTTGATCCAAGACTTGGATTGTAATAGTCTACACTATTATACATGCTGCCGCTTAAGTCCTCAACTATGACTATGAGTCTTGTCTCTTTTACCTCCCTGCTCTTCTCAACTGTCTGTAAAGGGTTAGCAAGTGCTATCACGAACAATGTTATGGTTAAGGCTTCTAAAATCTTGAGAAGGTTTCTCTTCATCCAAGAGGCTTGAGGGATTTTTGAAGTTAAGCCTTTAAGGTTCGGGAAGCCTAACTGGTTCTTTTTCTTCTTCCTTAACAATAACAATGGCAGCAGTAAGAGAAGTAGCAGGAAGGCTTCCGGTCTTTGTAACATAATGGGAAGCCCTCCTTTTTCTTAAAGATTTTATGCAAGCTTAGAGGTTAGTTGTTCTAACTCTAAGGTTAAGTTTTGTATCTGAGGATCTGATTCTTCCCTTGACATTATTTCTTCGCATTTTTCCAGCGCTTTCGAAACATCTTGTGCAAGTCCGAAGTCTGTTGCTTCCAGTCTTGCCTTGATGTTCTTCACAGTTCCTGTCCTGAAATCTTCTCCAGTTTTTACGCTGAGCCAGTTCCTGATTGCTGCGTCAACCTTCTTAGCGTAGTCATAATCTTTGGTGCTGGAGATTGCGTTTTTCAAAGCTTGAACAGCTTCTGGTAATGGGTTGATTGTTTCGTTGCCTTTCTTGCTTTTCCTGTCGCGGACTATCCACATCGAAAACTTGACCATGGCTATTATGCAGAGTATAACTGAGGCTAATCCTAAGGCAAGAGCCATGTTCCTGTTCTGTTTTAATCCGGTGATGACTTTTTCCGCGCTGTATTTGTTGAAAGGCGTTTTCGCGATTATGCCGTCCGGGCTTTCTTCAGGGACTAATGATGCGATCTTTATGACAAGCTCGTTTGAAACCACTTCGCCTTTTACAGTCTTACCGTTTTCTTCTAAAAGGTAACCGACTTTTCTCGGCTCGATGGTCTGCTCCCCGACTATGAAGAACTGGACGTAACCTGTTATTACTATCTCTGTCCCTTCGATGATGTCCTTAGGATCATAAGGGTCAAGCTTATGGGTCATGTATGCCTGAGAGATTTTAAGGTTTGTCAAGACGCTAGGGTCAATCTTTATTCTAGAATCCTTCCTGATAGTCACTTTGTAGGGTATCCTTGATCCTAGTCTTGCGCCTTTAAGCTCAACCTCTTGTACTATCTCTATCAAAGGGGTTACTGGTGTGAGTATTGGTACTGCGTAGACCACTCTCGGGTCTTCTGCCAAGAAATTGATCAATTGGAAGAACGTCCTGCCGTTCTCTTTAAGATTCACTTGGTAGGTGAAACAGTTATGGCGTCCCTCCACAATTTCTTTCCTTGAAATTTCCAGACTTTCTATCATGTCGTAGACAGTTTTGCTGGAGTTTGGGTTGTCAGGAGTTTCTTTCAACTTCAATTCAAACAGCCCGCTGAAAATGTATTCTTTTCCATCGATGAGAATGATAGGTGATGCGTACTTCGCAATCTTCAGCTTGTTGAAGGTGTTTATGAAGTCGAAAACGTCCTGGCTTGATGTCTCGTCAATCTCGAACACTACGCAAGTCCCCCCTATGGTCGAGATTTCCAAGCTGTAAGCGTTGATTATATTCCTATGGGGTTTTACAAGCTCTGAAATCTCTTTATTACCAATCAGGGTGTCAAAAACTACTGCGAACTTTGTGTTTGAAGTTTGAGGGTAAGTCCTGTTCTTTTCCTTGTCGTAATAGTACGCTTCTCCTTGGAATATTCTCCCTCGTTCAACAGTGGACGATAAGTCCGGTTTCTCTTTTACTTGCTCTTCCTGCTTCTCCTTAGGCTCGCCGGTATAATCTTCATCGAACCATTGGGCTGAGGCAGGCATTGAAAACATGAATAATGCTATGATTATTATTGTAAAGATTCGTATCATCTGGTTTTCTCCTTTCTTTTCTCAAGTAACTTGTTTATCTTTTTGACAAACGAGTCGTTGGTTTTGATTATTTCAGCATCGACTCCTGCGAGTTCTAATGCTGATTTGACCTTTTGTTTTTCTTTCACCATCTCTTCAGAATATTTCTTGTAATACTTGTTAGAGTCCAGCAAGTAAGTCCCGCCTTTTTCCAAGTCTGTTAACTCTATCAAGCATCCTTCTTCAGGGATTCCTAACTCGCTTTGAGCGACGACTATTAATGCTATCACGTCATGCTTTGACTTGTCAAGCCCTTTCAAGAAGTTGAGGTAAGTCTGAGGAGCGTTGAAGTCTGATATGATGAATGACAAGCTTCTGCTTTCTTTTTCTACCAGTCTTTTCAATGCTTCTGTGATGCTAGTATCTTTGCAAGACTTAAGCTCTGTCTCCTGCAAGGCTTTGATGATATACTGTAGTTGTACGTCTCCGCTTCCGGGATGGACGTACTTTTCTACCTTGTCTGAGAACATTATCATGCCGCAGCTGTTGTTGCTTCTCAATGCAGAATAAGCTAATGATGCTGCGATTATCGCTTGCATGTCTTGTTTTTCTCCGAACATCACTGACTTGCTCACGTCATATAACAGCATTACTGAGGCGTAGCTCTCTGCACGATGTTGTTTGACGTAAATCTTTCCTTGAGGGTCTTGCGCTGTCTTCTTCCAATTAATCCTCTTGTAAGGGTCTCCAGGCTGGTACTCCCTCAAGTCTACGAAGTCCAGGCCTTGCCCTTTCAAGATGCTTTCCCATTCTCCAGGGAATAAAGAATCCACTTTGTGTCTTGCTACTAGTTCGAAAAGTTGTTTGAGAGAATGCAAATCCTTCTTCATAAAGAGCTACACCTCCTTTCTTTTTAGAATTAGTCTTTTTTCAGACTTTTATTTCGGTAGCTTTGTTTTTTGAAGGATCTGGTCTAGAATTAAGTCTTCGTCGACCTCGCCCCTGTCCACGATCTGGCTTAGAACTATCCTATGCCTCAAGACGTCTTTAGCCATTATTGCGACATCGTCTAGTGTTGCGTAATTCCTGCCTTGTACGAACGCATAGGTCTTGGATACTGCTTGCAAGTATTCCGCGCCTCTCGGTGAGGAGCCCATCTTTATCTGCTCATAGTCCACTACCCAGTTTTTAGGATTTAATTCTTCTTCGCTAACGTCTTTCACATTTCTAGTATTAGGCGGTTGAGTGTTGATACACAGACTTGTGATATACTCTCTTACTCTGTCGTTAGCGTAGACGTTCTTGTGGATGAGCTCTTGAATCTTTAAGACTTCTTCCAGGTTCATTATCTTGTTTATGTTTTTCTTCACCTGTTCAAAGTCAGAGTTTTTCACGTACAAGAGTTTTTGCAGCTCATCCTTGCTGGGGTATCCTATGTTGATCTTAAGCATGAAACAATCAATCTGTGCTTCTGCTAGAGGATATACTCCTTCCTGCTCTAAAGGGTTCATCGTGGCTAATACCATGAACGGCTTGTCTAAACTGTAAGTATTATTTTCGATGCTTACCTGTCTTTCCTGCATCGCTTGTAAGAGTGCTGATTGTGTTTTTGGAGAAGTCCTGTTTATCTCATCAGCCAGTATTATGTTGTTGAATATCGGTCCTTTTTTTACCGTGAATTCTTGAGTCTTCTGGTTGTAGACTACTGCACCTAATATGTCAAAAGGCAACATGTCTGGAGTGAACTGTATCCTTTGAAATGATCCTTCTAAAGCATGGGCTAGAGTTTCTACTGCCAAGCTTTTAGCAAGTCCAGGCACGCCTTCTAATAATATGTGACCGTCAGAAAGTAATGCGTAGAGCAGCGAGTCTATCATGTGCTCTTGTCCGATTATTACTCTGCTCACTTCTTTCTTCAGGTTACTAATCTTTGTAGAATAATGCTGGATTAAGTCTTGGTTATTAGCCATTTGGTATTCAAAATAGTGATGTGATATTTGTATATAAATATTCTTATAAAACACGTTTTAACTTATTAGTTACAGTCTTTCCGAGGATTTTACACTAAGAATTTATCGTCGGTGATGAGTTTTTAGACTTATAACTAATCATAATATCAGCACCAGTAGTTTTTAACACACTAGTCTTATTCCTGCCAAGCATTAATCACCGTTTTTCAGGGTTTTCCCTTTCTTTTCAGTAGATGACCAGATGTAATTGTTTTGTAGGGAGGCATAATATTTTTGGGTTGAATTTTTTTAGTTGTGTTTCTGGTTGGGGTTTATTTTTGAGTTGTTGTCGGATAATTAGGTTTCTGGTTGATGTTTTGGATTTTTTGCAGCCTTGCGGCTGTAGAAATCTGTGTTTTTTAAATTGGTGCGTGTTGGTTAAGGATTATCTGTTCGAATTGGTCGTAATGTGTTGGGTAAATGTTTCCTGTTTTGGTTAAGTATATTATCATGCATGTTTGAAAATTGGTTAGTGTGAAATTTTCTCCTAGGTAGTTTTGGAAGTGTTTCCATAGGTTGTATGTTAGGCAGGTGAACATGAAGAGAAAATACCTTAATAGGGCTTTGGTGCTTGTCGTGTATGCTCGTATGTCGTCTGTTACCCTGTATATCGTTTCTATCCCCCATCTTTTTTTGTAAATTTTTACATAGTTTTCTGCTTTTTCCAGTTTTAGGTTTGTTGCGAATATCCAGTCATAAGTTTTTTCTTCATATTTTAGCTGTTTGATTAGTATGAAATGTGATTTTACTTTGTAACCGT
>VGLX01000060.1 GCA_016866645.1 Candidatus Woesearchaeota archaeon
TTATCAAAAACGTGGCTAAGATAAAAGTGAAGGTCAAAGGAGTGCCAAAGATACACGTGCAGAACATGGTTGCTTCTGGAAGCGTGGGTATGGACCTGAACCTCAACAAGCTGGCTATGGACCTGGAGAACACGGAGTACGAGCCGGAACAGTTCCCGGGATTAGTCTACAAGCTGCCGGGGACGAGAGCTACTTTCCTGTTGTTCAGCAACGGAAAGATTGTGTGCACGGGCACGAAATCAGAGAAAGACCTGCACGCGGCAGTGGACAAGCTGATAGTGGTCCTGAAAAAGTTCAACAAAGGCAAGAAATAAGCCTTTTCTTCTTATTTCTCTTTCAGCAAGCCTTATATATCAAAAGATACTTATTAGATATCAGAAGATATATGGCTGGAACAAGAGTACTACTGACTTTGAATCCTCTGGTTTACGAGGCTTTGAAGAAGAAAGCAGGCGAAGAACTAATGACCTTGCAAGAATTAATATCAGACACTTTACGGAAAAGCGTCCTAAACCAGAAGAAAACAAAGAAAACAGACAAGTTCTTAGACCAGTTCTCGAGGAAGAGGTGATTTTTTATGAATGAGATACTAGCCGCAGGGCTTATAGGCGGATTGGGCGGACTGACAAGAGGCACTGTGGGGCTGATAAAGGCAGTCTCGCTGAAACGGAGAGTGCTCTGGAACTACTGGGTATTAACCGCGATAACCGCTATAATAATAGGGATGTTCACAGGAGCGGTACTAAGCTCAAACCCTAAAGTCAGCCTGTTAGCAGGATACGCCGGGACAGACATCTTAGATGGGGTATACAAGTCCTTCAGGGCGAAAAAAGCCTATGGAAAATACGAAAAGCCTAAGAAAAAGTAGTATTATACAATACTGAAATCTTTAAAAACACCAAACACCATAAAACTAATCATGGGGCTTCAGCCAACCAAAACCACAGCAGCTAAAACATTGTTCTTAATCATTCTTATAACTTTTTGCGCAGTAACAGCTCTTGCACATCAGCCAAGAATAGTCCAGGAAGCCTCGCAAGATAATCCCGTGATAGTTAACGATCCTGAGGTATCAAAAGCTTACTACGCTGAGCTGACCGGAACGCCGCACTACTACAAGATCCAAACAGACAAGACTATACGCTTCTACGTAAACATACTAACACCTGAGGCTGAAGGCGGAAGGCCGGATTTCCTAATCAACTTATTCAAAGACGAAAAACAGATAGTCACGATACAAGGCAACACTTGGAAGCCTTACTATGAAGAATTCGCAAGAGACGATTACTGGCAAGGCCCGGAGTATGAGTCTCAATTAGAGCCCGGGACATACTACATCGTGGTGAGTGGAGAAAAGAACACTGGCAAATACGCTTTAGCAATAGGCAAGGTAGAATCGTTTCCGATAAAAGAAATAATTCGTACAATATACCTTCTACCCACACTCAAGACATGGTTCTTCGGAAAAAGTTTACTAACCGCATATTTTAACATCGTAGGAGTCTCATTACTATTAGTGTTTGTACTACTATTCATCATGGTTACGTTGACAATCTGGTACAGAAAGAAGACTAAAGCAGAATCAAAAGGTTTAAAAAACGTGGGTTTATCAAAAAACCGGGGAGGTAAGGAATAATGGGCGGAGGAAGAAGAAACTACAACAAACTCGCGCAAGACAGGCGCAACTGGAAAAAATCCGAGTCCTACAAGCCGGACTACAAAGAAATAGACAAGGAAGACTTGAAAGGCCTGCTTTCATTATGGCAGGACTCTAAAGAAAAATCTGATAAGAACAAGCCAGAAAAAAAATCTTCTGAAGAACCTGAAGAAACAGAAGTCGAAGAAGCTAAAGAATCTGAAAAGTCTGAAAAAGAGGATAGTAAACAAGAGTAATCCGCGTATGACAGGTATAATAACATTTTTTTACTCATAAATATTCATAACAATTGAAGAGGTGATGTTTTAAAGAATGAATAAAAACTGGATACTTCTAGCCGTAGCGTTAATATGCCTCTTTATCGCAGTAACATACCCTAGCTTCTTGATCCTTAAGCCTTACGGCAACACCGGAGGCTATGCTGAAAAAGACTGGGATAGAGTATGCGACTGCAGAGGGATAAGCTATACTTACGTACCCGAAAATTGCTATGGGTGCTACGCAAGCCTTTATTGCCTAGGTTTCGTAACTGATTGCAAGTGCAACTCCCAAAACCTTATACAACCCAAGTATATAGGAAAGATAAATGCGTTACCGAAATCCGAGCAGAGCAACGCCACGCTTAAGAAACAGCTTTACGAAGAGGCTTACAATGAGATAAGCCCGGAAACCAACATATTCTACTACTGCTAGAAGATAAAAACTTAAAGGGCTACAATCTTAGCCTAGGTATTCCAAAAATTTTTGGCGTAGGCTTATAAAAAAGTCGCTTATTCTTGAGCTTGAGGCCGGGCGTTGTTCGTTTTGCCGTGTGCCCAAAACATAGCGTTTTCAAAAGCCGAGACGTAGGAGTCTCTTAAGGATTATGCGGCAAATGTTCTGTTAGTGGTTAATGGTTAGCTTCTTTAAGTAGCCATTTCCATAATGGTATGAATTTTATTGTTTTGTTGTTAATTCTCTCTTCTGCTTCGTAATCTCCTGTGATTATGAGCAGGTTTTTGCATTGGAGCTCTTTCGATGCTTTTAGCAGGGCGGTTGTTTCTCTTTTTTTAGTGTTGTAGTCATCGAGGTTGTAGCATACTTGCATGAGCTGTTCTGCTTTTGTTCCTTGTTTCACAACGAAATCCAATTCTTCGTGCTGTACATTCTTCCAGTAGTATACCTCTAATCGCGGATTGAAGGATTTTTGCCTTAGAAGCTCTATTGCTACAGCGTTTTCGTAGATATGCCCGTAATCGTTGCTTGATCCTGTCATGAGGTTATTTGCCATGCCTGTGTCGATAGCGTAAGCTTTTTTGTCGCTTTTTTCTATTTCTACGGGCTTGCATGAGAAGCGGCTTAGGAAAAATATGAGGTATGCCTCTTCCATGTAGGATAAGTAGTTCTTTACGGTGTGTTCGCTTCCTAGGCTGTACTGGTTCTTCAGCTTGTTGTAGCTCACGCCTCTGCCCGGGTTGCTTATCAGGTTGATTGCGATTTCCTTAAATGTTTTCTTGTAGGATATGTTATACCTGCTGATTATGTCCCGTTCTATCAGTGTGCTGTAAAGATTTCTTAGGTAAGCGCCCGGGTTTTCTTTTTCCATCACGATTTCGGGAAACCCGCCGTTAGCTAGATAATGGTTGAATTCTCGCTTTAAAGCGCTGATTCCTTTTGTTGTTTGCCTGTCTTCGCTAAAATCCACTGCTTTGAGGTGTTCTCTGAAGCTGAAAGGGAGCAGTTCTATCGTTAGGTGCCTTCCTGTGAGGTGCGTTGCTAGTTCTTTGCTTAGAAGTTTTGAATTACTGCCTGTCACGACTATGTTGAGCCCTGCGCGGTGCAGGCGGTTCACGAACAGTTCCCATCTTTCAAGGTTTTGCACTTCATCAAGGAACATGAAGGTGAAATCTTTTCCGTAAATCTCGTAAATGGCAGACATGATCTTGTCTGTATCTGGATTGTAGAGCCTTTCATCATCAAAGTTGACATACGCGAATCTTTTGCCTTTCATTAGGGAATGGCCAAGCACGGATTTTCCGCATCTTCTCACGCCGATTATGGCTTTTATCAGTTTTGAGCCTAAAACCCCCTTCGGGTGGTCTTCAACCTCACGGGTTATTATCCTTTTCTTGCTGAGTCCGCTTTCAAGCTCATCCTTCTGGTCCCGTAATAACTGAAGCATATCCATGCCGCTTATTGCACATTCAAAGCTTTTAAATCTTTCGCATTCATAATGCGTAAAATACTATAATAATACGCAGTAATATCGCGTAAATTTGGTGGAAGCACATCGTCGGTGACAGGAAAAGCAAATATCATAATTATCGGTTTACTTGCGTGGTTGTTAATAGTCCACTTCATGTTTTTCGGGATTGGATTATGTTTATTTTGGATTAAGATTTAAAAAAGATGAAATGCCCATACTACAAGGTGTAGGACTTTTTTCTGATATTGAGACGTTCGTGCCCTGCGGGTGTCGTTAGCGTTACGTTGAGGCGTGTCGTAACCTCAAAAGTTTTTTAGCAGGTGCCGATTCTGAACTCTTCCCGCTTAACATCTTCTACGAAGTGGACTTTCATCCCCTTGAGTATCCCCATGGCTTTAAGCTCGTCGGTAGCCTTCTCAGCCTCAATCATGTTCGAGAATACGAACTCCGCGTAATAATCAAAATCCCCTGACAGTCTTAAAAGAGTGTTGAGGTTCGGATGGTTCTCGATTAATCCTTTCACCTCATCCTTCTCGTGAGAAGCGAAGAACAGTCCTACCTTGCAGTTGAAACTCATCTCTGAGAAGTCAAGGATGCACGTGTTCTTCACAATCACTCCGTCCTTGTACAGCTTATCCACGTCTTTGAAGACACTGCTCAATGGCAAGCCTGCCTTCGCAGCCAAGCTTGTAAGCGACTGCATCTAATTTTTTCTCAGCTCATCTATTATCATGATTTGTTTTTTTGCATAACGCGCTATATGAACCTAAGCGCATAAAACTATTCGAATAAAACTTTGTTATAAAACCGGAAATCCTCTAGTATAGGATGCATTACCATAAAGCATATAAAACCCTTAAGAGTGTTTAATACTCAATAATACCATTCTCAGCAATCAAAAGAGGGGGGAAGTTTGGTAGACGCGCAAGAACAACTAGAGAAGTTCAAAGAGTTCATAGAGCTGAACTATAAGAAGACGCTTCAGCAACTAGTGCAAAAAGGGGAACGAAGCTTAGTCGTAGACTTCTCAGACTTATCCAAGTTCGACCATGAGCTTTCAGAGCAGCTTTTAGAAGATCCGGAAAACACTATAAAGGCTGCAGAGATAGCTATGAACCAGTTTGACTTCAAAGAGGCGTTAAGCCAAGACCAGAAGTCATTGCTAAAAATCAGATTCAAAAACTTGCCCCAAAGCCAAAATATTCCAATAAGGGATGTTAGAGCAAAAGATATAGGGAAACTTATATTCTTCGAAGGAATAGTGAGGCAAGCGTCAGACATAAGGCCGCAAGTAGTTAACGCGAAATTCGAATGCCCGTCATGCGGCGCGACCATGAACATAATCCAAGTAGAAAAAAAATTCAAAGAGCCGAGCAGATGCAGCTGCGGCAGGAAAGGGTTTTTCAGATTAGTGCGAAAAGACTTAGTTGACGCTCAAAGGCTGGTCGTGGAAGAAGCTGCTGAGGACTTAGAAGGCGGTGCGCAGCCAAAAAGGCTGGGCGTATTCTTGAAAGAAGACTTAGTAGAGCCCAAAATGGAGAAAAAAACCACTCCCGGGACGAAGATAAGGGCTATAGGGATAATCAACGAAGTGGAAAGGCCTTTGCCGTCAGGAGGGATAAAAACCATATTCGACCTGGTGATGAACGCGAACTTCATAGAGCCGATACATGAAGACTATTCCGATGTAGAGATAACTCACGAAAACGAAGAGAAGATAAAGACACTAGCAAAAGACCCTAAAGTGTATGAGAAACTGACAAGGTCGATAGCGCCGAGCATCATGGGGCATGATAAGATTAAGGAGTCATTGCTGCTGCAACTGATAGGCGGTGTAAGAAAACAGAAAAAAGACGGAACCACAGTTAGAGGAGACATACACGTGCTCCTCGTAGGGGATCCGGGAGCAGGAAAAAGCGCATTGTTAACATTCATAGCAAAAGCGGCTCCGAAAGCGAGGTACATAGCAGGAAAAGGCGCTTCGTCGGCCGGGTTGACTGCAAGTGTCGTGAAAGATGAGTTCTTGAAAGGCTGGGCGTTAGAGGCGGGAGCGATGGTGTTGGCGAATAAAGGCATCTGCGTCTTAGACGAGCTTGACAAGCTGAAAGAAGAAGACACCTCAGCATTGCATGAAGGCATGGCCCAGCAGACCATAACTATCGCTAAAGCGAACATACAGGCGACGTTGAACGCGCAGACAGCGATATTAGCCGCCGCTAACCCGAAGTTCGGAAGGTTTGACCATTTCAAATCAGTGCCTGAGCAGATAGACATGCCTCCTACGCTGATAAACAGGTTCGACCTCATATTCCCTATAAGAGATGTGCCAAACAAAGATAAGGATTCGAAGATAGCACAGCATGTCCTGAGGCAGCATAAAGAGCCAGAAAGCGCAAATCCGGAAGTCTCAGTAGAGCTGCTGAGGAAATACATAGCTTATGTGAAACAAAGAATCAAGCCTGAGCTGTCAGAAGAAGCGATTGAAGCGATCCAAGACTTCTACGTTACTCTCAGGAATATGGAGGTGTCAGGAAACGGAGGAGCAAAGCCTATCCCCATAACACCGAGACAACTAGAAGCGTTAATCAGGCTTGCAGAAGCTTCAGCAAGGATAAGGCTTTCAAAGACAATAACTCCTGCTGATGCGAAAAGAGCGATTGAACTGCTAAGGTACTGCATGAACCAGGTAGGGACAGACCCTGAGACGCACCAGTTCGACATAGATTTTATGCATACAGGGATATCAAGCGCCAAAAGGAGCAAAATATCGACGATACTCCAGATAATAGACCACTTCGAGAAGAAAGGCCAGAAGACCATACCTGAAGAAGAGGTGCTTAATGATGCTGAGAGCCGAGGAATCGACAGGCGGCAGGCAGAAGAGATAATAACAAAGCTTAAAAGAGATGGAGAACTATTCGAGCCTAAACCAGGACACGTACAAAAGGTGTGAAAAAATATGGAATACAAAGTCAAAGGCATAAAACTCGCAAAAGAAGGGAAGAAACTGATTGAAAGGGCGGAAGAAGAGATGCCGGTGCTGGGCATGCTCAGGGAAGAGTTCAAGAACAACAGGTTCCTGGAAGGGTACAAGATCGCCGGAGCGATACACGTCACTAAGGAAACAGCTGTCCTGATAAGGACTCTGAAATACTTAGGAGCTGATGTCGCATGGGCCGGATGCAACCCGTTAAGCACTAATGATCTCATAGCCGCTGCGCTAGCAGAAGAAGGCGTAAAGATATACGCTTGGCGAGGATTAGACTCTAAAGATTATTACTGGTGCATAGACCAGATAATCAACACAAAGCCGAACCTTACGATGGACGACGGCTGCGACGTAGTAGTAAAACTGCATAAGGAGTTCCCTCAGATGATAAAAGGGATAATCGGCGGGACAGAAGAAACCACTACAGGCGTGCACAGGCTGAAAGCCATGGAAAAAGACGGCAAGCTCAAATACCCTATACTCGCGGTTAACAACGCCGAAACTAAGTGGGACTTTGACAACGTCTACGGGACAGGACAAGGGACTATAGACGGGATACAAAGGGCGACGTCAACACTGATAACTGGCAAGACTTTCGTAGTCGCTGGTTACGGCCACTGCGGAAAAGGCGTAGCTAAGAGAGCCCGAGGACTAGACTCTGAAGTCA
>VGLX01000061.1 GCA_016866645.1 Candidatus Woesearchaeota archaeon
AAAATACTTTTTGAAGAAAATGTTGTTGATTACAGGGAAGAGGGGAAAAATAAGGTTTATTTTTTAAAGAAAAATTCTGAATCAAGGTCTTATATTTTCATGGCTGAACATTACAAGCTTATCCGAATGTTGGAAATTTATCCTTATTTAAGGAAGGCAGTTGAAAAGATTCAATTGGATAAGAGGATTAGCCTGGCGGTTATTTTCGGGTCTTACGCTAAGAATACAGCAAACAAGAATAGTGATGTTGATGTTTATATTGAGACGAGAGATAAGAAGATAAAACAAGATCTGGAAGGAACAGATTCAAAATTAAGTATTAAAATAGGCGCTTATGACAGAAAAAATTTATTAATCAAAGAAATAGAAAAAAATCATGTAATAATAAAAGGGGTTGAAGGGTTTTATGAAAAAAATGAACTTTTTGGCTAAACTGAAGGGGGAAGGGAAATTAAAAGCTGTGGAGCCAAGTGAAGAGGTAAAAGAAGCTTATCTGACAAAATCTGAAAGCAATTTGAGTTCAGCAAAACTCTTGTTAGAGAATGATAAATTAGAAGAGTCAGTTTATCTGGCTTATTACAGCATGTATAACAGCCTGTTAGCTCTATTGTTTCGGGTGGGAATAAAGAGCGAGAACCATTCAGCATCGATAATTCTACTAAGAAAAGTCTTTGATATTGATAATCCAGATATATCTTTTGCTAAGCGAGAAAGGGTAGATAAGCAGTACTATGTTGATTTTCATGTAACTAAGGAAGATGTTGAAGAACTGATTGAGAAAGCAGAGGATTTCAATAAGTGGCTTTTAGATTTTTTATCAAAATTGACCAATGAAAGAATCAAACTATACCAAGAACAGTTTAAGAAACTAACGGGATGATAGCCTAATGCTCCTCCCTTGAGCGGATTAAAACATCTCTAAGACTCTTATGATACAGAAACTTTTTGTTCATGGAACATGAACAATGGCGACAACCTTGGGTATGCGGGAATCATTTTCTTTACAGCAACGCTCGGCTGCACTTGGGGAACAGTCAACATTACATCGAATGTATCGTGACCTCGTTTGCGTAACATCGTTTGTCAAGTTTTCTTAAATACTTTCCTCGACAAATAAGAGTGTAAGAAGTTGATGGAGGTGCGACGATGGAAGCTTATCAAATGTTGGAGTACAAGCCGACCTTTCCATTGGGTGAGGCGGGCAAGTTTTTGTACGAGTACAATAAGAAGAGCGGCGGAGCGTCAATTTTCCGCTAAAATGCGAAAACTATATAAATGAAGGACGTTTTAGTGGACTTATGAAGCTTCCACAGACAGAGCTAAGGATTTTGGAGCAGGTTTCGCAAGGGAACACCAGCGTGGTTGGCATAGCTAAGGCTATAAGGCGAAGTGAGAAGCAGGTTTATAGGGCAAGCCAAAAACTAGCAAAAAAAGGGTTTTTAGAAATGTCTAGAGGGACATTAAACCCCAAGAAAGCAAGCCACATAACAATCCTTTTGAACATCTTGTCAGAGTACCCGAACCTTGTGCAGTTGCTTTCAGGTTCGGGGATAAGTATACTGTCTGCTTTGCTGGAGCCGAAGATGGTCAAGGATGTCGTAAAAGAGACTGGGCTGAGGAAGAGTGTTGTTTACAAAAAGCTTAAGCAAGCGAGGAATATCAGCGTAATCAAACAGGAAGGAAGGCAGTACTTTTTTAACGAGCAGATCTGGTGCAAGCTAAAAGATTTCCTTGAAGAGTTCAGAAAATTGCTGGAAATAACAGACCCTAGAGTATCAGCAAGCTCTGTGATATACTACAAAAATGAGAAAGAGATATTATTCTCAAGCAGGGCAGAGCAAGATGCTGCACTAACCGCGTTTTCAGCTTATCAATCTTATGGCATCAAAATCCTTACTGCAACGAATTATTACTACCTTCCCAAAAAAAGGTTGTCAGAAAAAGAAGTGTTCATGCATTCGCTTTATGTGGCAGAAAAAGAGATGAGCATAAGCCATCTGATATACATAATATTGTTTTATCTCAAGTTCAAAAAGAAATTATCTGCAATAAGACATCCTATTCTTGAGAATACCAAAACAGTATTAAACGGTGGAACAATCAACGGATACCCCCCTCTAGGGGAGATAAGAGAAAAGGCAGAAGTCTATGATATCCAGCTTTAGCCAGATAGAAGAACTCTTCAACGAAGTTGAAGCAAACCTTGAAGTTGAAGTGCACGTTTTTGTAATCGGGGGAGTTGTGTTGCTGCGTCAAGGGATGAAAGACGCTACGAAAGACGTAGACCTCATCGCAGAGACCAGGAAAGAGTTCAACGCCCTCCAAGACACCCTGAAGCGGATAGGGTTCAAAGCTAAGATCCCCACAAAAGAGTATGAGCACATGAACATAAGCCAGATATTCATCAGGGAAGATTTCAGGATAGACCTGTTTTACAAGACAGTATGTAAGGGATTTTCCCTCTCGAAAGAGATGGCTCAAAGAGCGAATTTAATCATCAGGCTGAAACACCTTAAACTGTCCTTCTGCTCCAATGAAGATGTTTTCCTGTTCAAGACTATGACAGAGAGGGAGGGCGACTTAGCAGACTGCTTGTCATTAGCGCGAAGGAATCTTGACTGGAACGTTATACTGGCAGAACTGAAGAACCATGCTTGCGCAAGCGGCAACGACGTCTGGATAACATGGGTTGGTGAAAGGCTAGACCTGCTCGAAGAGAAAGGCATGAACATACCGGTTATGAAAGATATCAACAAGATGAGAGATGACTACTTCACGGCATGCGAGAAGAAGCTGAGAGACAAGCCTAAAAAATCTTCAAAGTGAGACAATAACAGTTGATTACGTTAACGCTTGGCTGCACTTGGGGAACAGTCAACATTACATCGAATGTATCGTGACCTCGTTTGCGTAACATCGTTTGTCAAGTTTTCTTAAATACTTTCCAAGCCAGTAAGGGTGTAAAGGGGTTTGAGGGGTGCGAAGATGGAAGGTTACCAAATGTTGGATTACAAGCCGACCTTTCCGGTGGACGATACGGCGAAGCTGATGTACGAGTACAACAAGGAGAACGAAGCCACTAATAGCAAATACGCAGGGGTAGGTGTTGGCTTAGAAGATGTTCTGAAGTCTGACGAGAGGACATTATTAGAAGAGGTTGAGTGCATCTACTTCCAGATAGCAGAGAGGGAAAGGATTAAGCAGCGGAACGTGAGATTCTTGGAAGACCAGAGAAGAAAGTTGGAGGGAAAACAGTAAAGAAAAAACAAATCCCTCCCGGGTCATAAAACTTTACCACACATGACCATTCGAGTCGGACATAACAAAGTTTTCTAAAACTCCGGGTTGGTTCTCGGCTAGCAAGGTAGTATCCGACGAGCATAATTTTTAATGCTTATCATATTAAGCGATATACTAAATTATTGCTCATTATAATGAGTAATATCCTTCGAGACTTTAATTATTAGAATAAAACTTTATAAGGTTCTCCCAGCCCACTTTTTCAATATTAGCCTTGAACTCATCAGCCCTAACCACAAGGTCTTTCATCTTTACGCCTTTCTTTAGATAAAAATCGACTACAAGCTCTCCTAGAAAGTATTGGTCAGGGAACAATCCTTTGATAGAGTTACTCAAGAAGATACGTGTAGACCTAGAGTAATAATCTAAAGCGGTTATATGCTTCTCATCTTTCAGAATCTTCAGCCCCTTTTTCATAAACTTCTCAGAGACACCTTCTTCTAGCAGGTTTATATAGCCTTCAGTGTCCTCTTCGTCAAACTTTTTATAAAGAGCAAAGTTTTGGTAGAAGCTGGCATGTCCCATCTCGTGCGAAGTGATTGTGCAACAGTTTACCTTGCGGCTGCAGTATTCTTGCTCAAGCTTTATCACTCCGTAATCTCCAGATGGTATGAATTTGCCTGCGCAATCCATGTAACCGCTGATAGAAGTGCTCAAGCTTGGCTTGTGCAGTTTTAAGTCATACTCTTCAGACAGCCTAGGGACGAGTATGTCTAAGGCTTTGCCAGCCATCCCAACTACGATGTGGTGCAAGTCGTATACCATTTTCATATCAAAAAGACCCCTTTAGCCATAACTTTTTTCCCGTCTATCAATAGGGTAGTGTTTTTTATCCAGCAGTCGCATATGACCTTGCTGCTCCACTTATTAAGGGGAAAGTATGAAGGGCTGCCGAACAAGACATGCGCACCTGGAAGCTTCTCATCTTGGAGCAGGTTTCCAACCACTTTCTCTAAGCCCATATTCGTGCCTATCATAAAGGCGCCTATCCTGCTGCTGTTCTTGTCAGGCCTAAAGATATAGTCATGGAACTCCTTCCTTAAAGATTTATTGTCGCATTTTATGCTGTTCTCAACAACTTTGTTACCCTTAATTTCTATTTCGATAGGCGTGCGTTCTATTTCACCATATTTGTTATTAAGGTGCGCTCCTATGTATCCGTCTATTACAAGCTTTCCTTTGATATGCTTGACAGGCGCAGACATGTCGCCGGTAGGCAAGTTCTCAACTTTGTTTCGGAAGCTGCTATCTGAAAAATGCCAATTAGGCTTAAGATCAAACTTTGCTGTGAGGTATGTCCCTTTTTCTGTGGTGGTTATTATCTCAGTTGCATTCTTAACAAGGGAGTACAGCTTTTTGCTCAGTCTTCTCACTTCTGAGTAGTCTGCGCACATCCCTGTTTCCATTATCTCCTTGGTTATGCCGGGCATACGCGCATGCCTTACTCCTTTTTTGTCAGGTATGGCTCTTAGTATGTCGTTTACTATGCTGCTTGAATTCCACTTGTACCATTTCATCGAAGCGCAATAGATACTTACGTCCGCTTTTTTTACTGCATCAAGTATTGCTTCTGGGCATTTAGTAGCGTCTTTCGTGTTTTTTACAAAATCTTCTAAGACATAGTAGCCTACTGTTCTGGTTATTTTTTCAGCAGCATCCCTTAATGCGTCCCCTATGCCCAATGTTTCTTTGTCTGCTATGATTACAAGGTCTTCTCCTTCTTTGACTTTTAAGCAGTCCTCGATAGCGTTTTTTGCGCCGTACATCATAAGCTCGTTTGTCTGTTTTGGCATTTTCATATCATCCTCAAGCCTACTTCTCTTACTAGTTCTGGATAGTTCTTGTCTAGCCATTCTATAATCTTCTTGCCAACAGTCTTGTCGCAGTGGAAAACTCCTTTCAAGGCGGCCTTTTTCTCTTCAGTGCTTAAACTTTCGAAGCAGTTCATAAAAAGGTCCGAGTCAGGCTCCCTGTAAAAGCAAGGGGTTAAGCTTTTCAACGATTCTTCCCATTGTGTATTCGCTATGTATCTTATAATTTCTACATCTTTGTATGTGATTCCTTTCTTCTTGTCAATCTTGTAGGGTTTCATATCGTGCGGCAGGTCCATGTTCCCCCATGGCGGAAGCTTATCGACTTTTTTCCCGTCTTCCAATAAGCCTCCTGCATGCAAGCTGTTATCTTTCCCAAAAGCGTTTACATCCAGGTTTCTCCATCCTGAAAATAAATCAATGAACTTAAGGACATGCCCGGGAATCTTAGCGATTTCTATTATTTTCCTAACTTGGTCATCCGGTTTTTCTTTTAGCGCGGCCCTAGTGTCCAGATTGACTGTTTTATACCCTAGCTTTTCTTTAAGCTTTCTGAAAACGTGGATGTAGTTTTGAGGTCCGAGCTCAGCTACGGCTTGTATGGTTTGTTTATTTGTGTATCGCATCCATGCTTTATTCCCAAAATTATCAAGGGTGTAGCCGCTTTCTGACAATACCTCAATAGCCCTGCAAACGTCTCCTTTAAATTTTGAAATCTCGATTATGTGTTCAACTTGATCCTCATTACCAGAACTACAGATATTAATTGTCTTATACTTGAATCTCTCTTTCAGCTTGTTAAAAATGTCCGAATATTTCTCAGTATCACATTTTGCTAACCGCTCTAGCAAGTAAGGTTTATCAAAAAGTTTTTTGTTAGAGAATTTTATCTCATATCCGCTCTTGACCAATGCGCCTATGGCACCCCAGACGTCTCCTTTCAAATCTGAAAGCTTGAGTATTTCCTGAGCGTGGCTTGCTAAATAGTCACGTTTAATGAAGTCTATAAGCATCTTTTTGCCATCCTTGCCGGTTGTTGCGATTGTGTAGTTTAATATCTCTTTAAGCTTGTATAAGTTTTGCAAGAACGTCTCCAGATTTTTGGGCTTGGAAAGCTTTCTCAGTAAGTCAACGTCTTCATGCGTAACCCACTTGTTGCCTCCGATTTTTTCTAAGGCATAGCCAGAATCCGCTAACTTATCCAGAGTATTGAAAGTTTCGTCTCCCAACTGGGATAGCCTTAAGATGCTGCTTGCTGTAGCCTCGTTAGTGGTGGAGACGCCGAACCGATCTTTTAAGAACCTGTAGCATTTCACAAACTTGTCTAAGTCTGATTTCGCGAGGTTTTGGATAAGCCCTATCTCATAATGCGTCAAGTCCCCGGCGTTAGGATGGTTGAAGAAATGGTGTATCTTGTAATTCGTCTCTGCCAAGGCGTCGAGTATCTTAAGAACGTCGCTATCTACGCTCATGATTTGCATTATCTTGTCTAACTCACTATCCGGGTTAGAATGCTTATCAAATGGTCTGTATCCTAGTTGTTGTTGAAGTTTTGTCAAAACTGCTAAGTAATTATCAGCGCCTTTATTTGCTATCTTTTGTATCAGATTCGCCCTTGGCAACACCCCATTATCGTAAAATCTCGGGTTACATCCAGATTTTATCAAAACGTCAATAACTCCGAATACGTCACCTTCCATGTTAGACAAAACCAAGATATCTTCGGCATGGCCTGCTTTGTAATTAAACTCGCCTTTATAACCTGAAGATTCTTTAATCTTTTTAAACATTTCAAAATATTTTGTCAAATCCGTGTTCATAAGCCCGGATATGGCTTTCGCGTCCCCTTCGCTCAAGAATTTCTCGCCTTCCCAAGTGGTAAGCGTGTATCCCGTCTCTGCCAGCAAGTCAATTGCGTCTAAAGCTTTTTCTCCCATACTTGCTATATGTGTGGTATGATTTATTTGCACATCATGGATTGATGATTTGGCGTTTAATCCAGAGTATCCTAATTTTTCTTCAAGTTTTTTAAAAACTTTTATATAATTCTCAGGTACGGACTTTGATACTTTTCTAACTGCATCCGCAACAGCCCAAAAATTATTACAATGATAATTAGCATTTACTAAAGCATCAAGGCTGTAACGAGCATCTTCAGTAGGGATTTCTGCCCATCGCATAAAGCTTTCAAGCTCAAACTTTGGAGGCTTGGTGTCAAGGCCTATTTTTCCCAGTTTAGACTCTATCTCAGCTTTCAGTCCAGGTTCTATGATTAGTTCTAAGTC
>VGLX01000062.1 GCA_016866645.1 Candidatus Woesearchaeota archaeon
ATATCTTTTTTTCACGGCCTTCTGCTTTGAAAGCGTCGATGAACTTGCCAGCATAATCGTTCTTGTACCAGAAGCTATAGTCAGAAAGGTTCATCACTTCTTTGAATCCCTGTTCGAAGAGGAAAGAGTTGTAGCTGTCATTTACTGGCTTATGGCCTTCCAAGACGTTTACTACGTTTTCCTTCAAGGGTTTGTCCAAGGCTTTGAAATATTCTATAAAACTGTTCCCTTGAACGTATTCCTTGAGCAGTATAGTGTCTATGCTCAGCGAAGAAGAATGCCTTTTCAGCAGCTGCTTGTTCGTCTCCAAGTCCCGGTCTTCTAGCGGGATGTTAAAGACGAAATTGAAAAAGTCTGAATAATCGCCCATGTGTTTCATCAATATACTAAACTCATCGCTGCATACATTATCATTCATGGCAAAAGCTCCTCTGCTCGGTCCGAGCATGCGGATTAGATAGTTGAGGTTATCAAGGTGCTCCTGCCCTTGAATAAACTCCTCTAATTTGTCAACGTGCTTATGCTCCTTCTTGGCTAGGGCTTCTGCAAAAAAACGATTCTCGGATAATACATCCAGCAGGTTGTAAAATTTCAGGAATTTCTTGGTCGAATAGATGTTATATAGCAGAAAAAAGTTTTCGATGCCTAAGGACTCGACAGCTTCCCTTACCTCCAGGTTGTCGCCTTTGTAAAACCTCTCCTTTATGACTGAGCGCTCGTCTTTGCCTATTATAGTGTAAGGCACCACGTTCATGCCTAAATGATTGTCACCCCACTGCACAGGATCGGAGGCAAACAGGTAATTAGCCTCTTCAGGTATTATTCCCTGCAGGGCTTCCTCAATAGACATTTTGTTAGTTGATCCTTGGGAGAAATATTTCTTGTAATCCTTCTGGTAGTCTATTATTTTTGAGTCTCCAACAACATAAGCGAAGTCAGAGTTTCTTACCAGCTTGTCCTTGTGGCTTTCATCGAACACTACTCTTCTTCCACTGGTTTCTACAAGCTTTTTTGCCAATAGCCTTGCAGCTTTCTCCATTTCCATGTTAATAGTCCCCCCTCTTAAAAGCCTCAGATTAAGTGTTATATAAGCCTTTCGTTTTATTACTTATAAGTAGTTAGTAAACCGCGTGTCTTGGAGGAGCGAAACAACCTTATGAGAAGAGTTTACGTAAACAAAGCTTTGCTGCATAGAAAACGTTTTATACGCCAAGAATCACCTTCATCTTCAATAAGACTGACAAAAGGATTAAAGGTGAGGACTATGGAAAATACTGATTATAAAAAAATAGGCATTGAAAGCATACTTGAGCGTACGCACTGCAATGATGATAACGTCTTAGAGATGATCGGGAAAATACAGAACCTGAAGACAGACCCTAAGGTGAGGTACGTGTCGTTAAAGCCGCCGATACAATGGTACGACGGCACGGGCCCGCAAAGCTACACAGACTACACTGTCTTCACAGACAAGCCGATGAGCTTCAAAGAGCAGGAAGAACTGCTGAAATCCAAGGGCCTTCCAGAGCCTGCCGTGAAGCCGGGGCATATCACACTAGTCCCTGAGTACAACGAGTATTACAAGTACCATTTCGAAGTCAAAACCAAGGAGGGCAGGAATCAGCTATTCGTAGTAGACTTCCACCCCTTGTCACATAGGCCGATAAAGACGATGCACCTCCAAGATACACGCAAGGGATTATATGAAGCGCTGTTCCACGACATAACCGACGGCGACATAGAAATGGAGAAGAAGATATTCAAGCTCGGTAAAAGCTCAAAAGTCGTCACAACAGACTCCTGCTGCTGCAACGGCTTCATCATCTCAAAGTACATAATCCAAAAGAAGAAACAGCTAAGCCTGGAACAGCAGGAAGCTCTCCTGAAGAAGTACGGTCTTCCGGAACCTATCGCAAAGCCGGACCATCCTGATTTCAAGAACAGCCCTGACAACGCAGGGTTCTATTTCAGGAGCGACGACTGGATTAAGATATTCATCGTCAAGTTCGAATTCACTAAAAAATAGAAAGAGCGTTACATATGAACAAGGCAAAGAAAGAACTCAGCTTGTTAGCCCGTTTAGAAGAAACGTTCTACGGTGTGGAAGAGAAAAGCATCCATCCAAACAGTGAAATAACTTTTGAGTACTCGCCAGGGAAGTTCTGCATAAGGAACAAGAACCATGCCTTGCCGAACGACTCATTCATGGAGATGACATTCTCACCTGATTACAAGATACTGTCTTACAGGGAGAAGAACGCGCTCACAGGAATAATCAAAGACTACAACAAAAAAGAAATAAAAGGATTAGACAAATATGGGATTATTGGCAACTTCTTAAGAAGAGACCCAAGATACATAACGGCTAAATCAAAAGGCTACAAAAAAACAAGCGAATGTAATTACACAATGATATTATGGGACAAAGCAGCAAAGAAACTAGCAAAGCTCAGCCAAGAATCAGAAGGCAGAATGGCAGATGTGAAGCAATCAGCAGAGATACTCGTAGAAGGCAACAGGCTAAAAAGGATGATAGTCAAAACAATTTTTCTTAAAAAGCTAGGAAACATCGAAAAGACGTTCACTGACATAACATTCAGTTATTAATTCTTTAAGATCTTTTGTTAGGATTATTCAGAAATCTTCAGTAAGATATGTTTCTTATCAGGAATCGCTAAGTATATTTCCTCTCCAGCTTTCAAGTTCAAGCTTCGGATAACATCTTTGTTAAAATACAGCCCTAATCGGTTTTGGGATAGCTTGATTATCTTTTGCTTTATAGTCAAAGGGCTTTTCAGCTCTTCTATAACCTCTTTTGCTGATTTTTCTTCAAAACTAAAATAGTCGCATTTAGGGCACTGGAAGCTCGTCACTTTTTTCATAGCTCCTTCTACTTTGACATTAGTTTCTTTCAGTTTCGATCCGCATTTTGGGCAGTTCATTTCGCGTTTATCACCCATAACGTTTTGTTTTTCAATTCGCAGAGTATATACCTATCTTTTTGTTTTATGATAAGCTTATTCCCTCTTTTTCTCCTGTCCTTCGAGTTTAATACTACTCCTACCACTTCGTACCATGGGATATTTGAATGGTGCTCTATGTAATGCCTCGCGGGTTTTATCTCCTTGAATCGCATCTTTCATTTTGACTACATAAATGTAGTCTTTTATACTATATAAACATGACGGTTGGATATTACAGTTTGATAAAACTCTATTGTTTGTTACGTTTACTTAGAAAAAAGTGAAGAATTTTCGAAGTGTTCGTATTTTCTTCATTATACCTGCTTCTCCGCTGCTTTTTTCAGGACCCATTCAGGAAACCTTTCTGCATTGTATTCTTCAAAGTCCTTATCTCCAGTAAGCTCATATTTGGTCTCTAGAGAGCCGTTGCCGTCCCTGTCTACTAAGAGGTCTAGATTATACGACCTCCCTTCTCCACGCGTGAAGACTGTACATAAGAAAACCTTACCTTCAAACGAGTAAGTTGCATACTCATTCCCTTTCCCATCTGAATATTCCTCTACATTCGTTTCTACTGTAACTTCTCCATTGCCGTACTCGCAGTAAAACTCTCTAGGATACTCGTCAATTTTAGAATATTTTGAACTGTCAGGCAGTGGCCATCCTTCCTGCTTTATTACCTTTGCATATGCTGCTCCGCCTAATCCGAGCATCGCACCTGCAACCAGAACAGCTAGCCCTTTCCTGGTTTTGTTCTCGATTTTTTTGAAAATACCCATATTAACCATCCCCCTCCGACAGTATCGATTACCTACTCCTTCTTAAATCTTCGCTGCATACGCTGGATTCCTATAGGAAGTTTTAAAAATTATTCACCCAACCTGTTTAACCGAAGGAGTTAGCTATGAAAGTATGCTCTGTAAGAGGGAATGATTTCAAACTGGACGGCGGCGCCATGTTCGGGCATGCTCCGAAGCCCACGTGGAAGAAATGGATCAAGCCTGACAAGCTTAACCGCATAAGCCTAGCTTCCCGTTCGCTTTACGTCAAAACGCTTGATTATCATATAGTCTGCGAGGCAGGTATCGGTAATTTCTTAGAAGATAATCTCGCAAAAAGGTACGGCGCTGATAATTCTGAGCATAAACTGATCGAGAATCTTAAGTTTATAGGCATAAAAGAAGATGATGTGGACTATGTCATACTTTCTCACTTGCATTTTGATCACGCAGGAGGGCTGATCTCAAAGGGCACTAATCCTTTTGAGCTTCACTTCCCGAATGCGACGTACATCGTAAGCAAGGAACAGTTCGAACGTGCGAGCAATCCCCACATAAGGGACAGGACGTCTTTCATCAGAGGGTTGACTGATTCTTTAGAGAAAAGCGGACGCTTAACCCTCGTAGATAAAGAAAAGATTAGCCAATTAGACGGCGTCGTCTCTTTCTACTACAGCCAAGGCCACACTCCCGGGCAGCTGCACAGCCTGTTCCACGGCGATAAAGAGAAAGTGTTCTTCGCAGGAGACTTAGCGCCAGGCATCGACTGGCTGAACCTCCCCATAACTATGGGATACGACAGGCAGCCTGAAACATTAGTGGAAGAAAAGAAGAAAATATTCTACAAGGCAGTCCAAGAGAAATGGCTTATGTTCTACACGCACGACCCGTTCATAGCAGCATCAAGGATATCTGCTGACAAGAACAAGTACGAAGCAGCAAGGATGGTCAGCCACTTGAATAATTACTCGCTTGATTAACAGAAATAATTCTTTACAGTTTCTTAAGCTTCAGCAGCAAAGAGTTAGTAACTACGCTTACTGAGCTCATCGCCATGGCACCACCAGCAACCATAGGATTAAGCAACCACCCTGTAGAGGAGTAGAGCACACCTGCAGCGACTGGAATTCCTACAGAGTTGTAGAACAACGCCCAGAACATGTTCTGCCTTATCTTAGACATCGTGAATCTGCTTAGTTTAATCGCTTTAGGAACGTCCAAAAGATTGTCTCTCATCAGGACGATGTTACCTGTTTCCATCGCGACATCAGTGCCAGAGCCCATCGCTATGCCTATGTCAGCTTGCGCAAGAGCTGGAGCGTCGTTGATCCCGTCTCCGACCATAGCGACTTTCCCTTCTGCTTGCAGTTGCTTGACATATTTTGCCTTGTCTTCCGGCAAAACCTCTGCGAAGAAATCTTTTATGCCTGCTTTCTCAGCGATAGCCTTGGCAGTCCTTTGGTTGTCTCCGGTTATCATATAAACCTTCAATCCCAAGCCTTGCAGCTGCTTCACAGCTTCCGGGCTGGTCTCTTTTATAGTGTCAGCGACAGCTATCAAGCCAAGAATCTTTTTCCCTTCTGAAAGAATCATGACTGTCTTGCCCTGCTCTTCCAGGTCTTGGATTTTTCCCAAATGTCCTGATACGTCTATGCTGAAGTCTTTCATCAGCTTCTCATTACCTAAATAATAGTTCTTCCCGGATATCCTCGCGAAAACACCATGGCCCGGTATTGCTTTGAAACTTTTCGTGCTTACAAGGATCGCATTTTTGTTCTTAGCATGGCTTACTATCGCCTCTGCCAATGGGTGCTCTGAGCTTTGCTCTATGCTCGCGCTTATTTCTAATACTCTTTTCTCAGAAGACTTGCTCAATACGACAACATCAGTCACTTCTGGCTTGCCCTTAGTGATGGTGCCTGTCTTGTCGAAGACTACATATTTCAGGTTATGGGCGGTCTCTAAAGCCTCCCCCCCTTTTATCAGGACACCTTCCTGCGCGCCTTTGCCTGTGCCGACCATTATGGCAGTGGGCGTAGCCAATCCCAGAGCGCAAGGGCAAGCTATTACTAGTATCGAAACAGCGATTATCAGGCTAAATGAAAACGTCTCCCCTAAAATGAAGTACCATATTATGAATGATATTGCAGCTATCAGTATCACTGCAGGCACGAAGTACGATGATACGACGTCAGCGAATCTTTGAATCGGCGCCTTAGAACCTTGAGCGTCCTCTATGAGCTTTATTATCCTTGACAGCGTGGTGTTAGCTCCTACCTTAGTAGCTTTGAACTTGAAGCTGCCGTGCTTGTTAATCGTAGAGCTTATCACGGTGTCGCCTTTCTTCTTCTCGACAGGCATGCTCTCTCCGGTGATCATGCTCTCATCGACAGAAGACAATCCATCGATTATTATTCCATCTACAGGAATCTTCTCGCCAGGCTTGACAATGACTATGTCACCAACCTTCACATCATCAATCGGTATCTTGATTTCTTTCTTATCACGTATGACCGTAGCAGTTTTAGGTGAAAGTCCCATAAGCCTCTTGATAGCCTCTGAAGTCTTTCCTTTGGCCACAGCCTCCAGATACTTGCCAAGGATTACCATGGTTATCAGCACAGCTGCAGCCTCGAAATACTGGCTGCCCATAGGATCGAACAGCACGGCATAAACGCTGTAAAAATAAGCGGCACTAGTGCCCATCGCTATCAGCGTGTCCATGTCAGAGGTCTTGTTCCTCAAAGCGCCCCATGCGCCGCGGTAAAACTGGGCCCCGATGTAAAACTGAACAGGAGTAGCCAACAGCCAAACGATAAACTTCTCGTAAGGCACGGCATCCATCAAGAACATGCTTATCACAAGTGCAGGCAGAGAAAACAGAACGCCTATTATCAGCTTCAGCCTTAGACGCTTAATCTCTTTCTCTCTCAGCAGCGCTTCCTTGTCAGCATCTTTCCCTGTTAATACTTCTGCGCTGTAACCCAAGCCTGTTACGATGCTAACAATCTTCTCTTCATTAAGAGGCTCGGAAAATTCTATAGTTGCTTTCTCTGTGGTGAGGTTGACGTTAGCGCTTGTCACGCCAGGTGTTTTTTCAAAGCTTTTTCTATCAATGCTGAACAGCTTGCGCAATGAATCCCGTCAATGATTAATGTAGCGTTTTTCATATGAAACACCTCCGAACTGTTTTTTTCAGTTTTCATATGAACTGAAACAGCTTATTAATCCTTGTGTGAAACCTAGTTTCAGGATTTTAGGAAGGTTTATAAGCCTCCTTTCAAAACCTTAACACTATGAGGGTGCCGAAGTTATTCATACCGGAAAAGAATCTGAGCGACAAGATAAAAGATATATTCAAAAACGGCAAGTATTACAACAGCAAGTACAAATTCAGAATAGACCTTAAAGCTTTCAAGACTGACAAAGAATTTCTGATAACTTATTTGATTCCAAAAACCTATCCTGAGTCTGACACAGTAAGGTTAAGGATAGAGCAGATACAATCCAGCGAAGAGGATTATGAAAACTTTGTGGATCTATCAATGAGCTTATGCTCATATCACGGATATTCTATAATACTTTTAGGGCAGCAGAAGAAAAAAGAAAAATT
>VGLX01000063.1 GCA_016866645.1 Candidatus Woesearchaeota archaeon
AATTCTAAGAGAATATTCGACAAGCTTAAAAACATGAACCACGTTTTTTATGAAACTGGTGATTTAGAAGATTTTATGTACGAATACGAAGGAGGAGTATGAAAACTGAAATCCCAGAATGGTTCGACACAAGCTTAGTACCATCGCTAGAAGCGAAAATCGACCGCTCTAAAATCAAGATAGAAGAGCGAAGGCTCGACTGGGTCATGAGGCAGTTTATGAAACTCTTACCATCAAGCATAACCGGAGTGGTCACCAAGAAACATTCATGGGAAGACATAGAGCGTATAATCGAAGACACCTGCTCAGACATGAAATATGCGCCTGACTTAATAATAGGCATAAAATCAGGCGGAGCTTTCATAGCCAACTATGTCGCTAAATGCTTAGAAGTCACAGAAGTCGACTACATGCACATAGCGCATTACTCTGAAAACTCTAGAAGCGTAGTAAAATCGGCACTGACCTCTGCGATGAGAAAAGCGATTGTAAAACAAGAGCCACAAACAATAATCCAAGACAAAAAAGTTTTGTTAGTCGATGACCAGTCAGGAACAGGCTCAACATTAGAGGTAGGCATAGAATATGTTAAGAGCAAAGGCGCCAGCGACGTCAAAACGTTCTGTTTATACTCCAGAGGCCCGAAAGTAGACTTCTGCAAACGATATGGCCTTATGGTTTACACACCGTGGGGCAAAGACGCATAATAATGTTTGGAGGAAAAAATGGGGATAGAAGAAAAATTAGCGGGGATGGATTCTGAACACCTTCAGAGATATAAGAAGAAAGAACAGGTTAAAGCGATCATAGGCACAACAGCCTCTGTAATACCTGTTACAGGCGCAGCAGGTTTCTATGGTGGAATAGGTATCGGATACCTCCTTGCGACAAACATGCCTGCAGGCGGTCCGCCAGAAACTGACTTTGCTATGGGAATGATGATACTAAGCATGTCTGCAATCACAATGGCCCTTGCATCATGGGGCGCAGGCGCAGCGTACACCGCAAAGAAGTGGTACAACACATATAAGGCAGGCAAGAAGCTGGAAGAGATTACAGGGAAAGAATAAATTATTTAAGTAACAAACACTTTGGAGTTTACGAAGCATGAAAATATTAGTCACTTACGTAAGCCCGCACCATCATAACACCAAGACAGTTCTTAACGCAATAGCAAACGTCCTTAAGGAGAAGAATTCATTAAAGTTTGTCAAAGTTTCAGAGACGCAAGAGCCCATGATTAAAAAGTCCGACCTGGTGATATTCGGCTCAGGGATTTATTTCTCGAAGCACCACATCTCATTACTAAACCTCGTAGACAAACTGCCGCGTTATAAGAACAAGAAAGCAGCGATAATATCTACCAGCGGGTTCAGAACGATTAAGCATCATTCCACGCTGAGAAAGAAGCTTATAGAAAAAGGCTTCCGGATAATCGACGAGTTCAACTGCAAGGGATGGGACACGTTCGGGCCTTTAAAGTTCATAGGCGGAATAAACAAAGGAAGGCCTAACGAAAAAGACTTATGGCTGGCTGACGAGTTCGCCAGAGACCTGTTAAAGAAGGCTCGCAACTAGCTTTTTTTCGGAATGATTATTTTGTAGCTCTCAAAGATTCCGTCGTGATTTTCGTCATAGAACTCGATATCAAAACCTTCCTGCTCATAATCCTTGCCGCGGTCAAAATCGATGGTTATCTTGAAAGGCTTGTCATAGAGCCTGTAACCCTCGCCTTCCTTATAGTTTGGCTTAAGCTCGAACCATTGCAATAAGTTTATGTACCTCTTCTCGGCTTTAGGGTTGAACCAGCTTCCGTCTATGCAGTAAAGCTCGACTAAGTAATCGGCTTTTCCGTCATTATTCTCATCGACGAAGACTACATTCGGAAAGAACGGGTCAAATGGTAATAGCTGATTCTCTGTAGGCGTGACTGGCTGCATCTTACATTCAACACCTTCCTTGGCCAAGTCTCTTGCTTCGTCTATTCTTTTTAGAGCGTCGTAAATTTTTCTTACGATCTTCTCTTCAGTTCCGGGGTAGAACATTATCCAAGCGTCGTTGTCAATCTTGTAATGCGCTACGCAAAGAATCTCTTCTTGCAGCGACCTGGGCAAGGCCATTATGTCTTCCAGGACTTGAGGCATCTTATCCTTATCTAAGCTTTCTAAAGGCTTCATCTCTCTTTCTTCATCAAAACCTTTAAACTGAGTGTAATACCATGCGGAGTCCGGACCTTTATAGTTTGCATTATTCCTGTTTATCTTCGGGAAGTAAGCGTCGAACTGCATCGTGTATTTGTCCCTCAGGTTGTCATGCAGGTTGTTGCCGTATATTATTTCTACGACATCTTCTAATTTAACCCCTTTGTCAGAAGAGGCCATCCTGGTTCCAGAGATTTTTATCTTATAATCCGGATCGTGGTATTCCTTGTAGAACTGCTTGTACTGCTCTGCCCTTTGCTCTTCATAGTTAATATCCCTTGTAAGGGCCGTGCTTGTTATACCGAGCGCTAATGATAGCGATGCTATTATGCTTGTTAGTTTTTTTTTCATAACCTTAAAAACCCCTCAGTATAGGGGATTGCGTGTTATTATTTAAGCCTTGCTTTTTTTAGATGCTTTAATAGAAGTATCCTTCTTTGTACAGTAGTCCGAGCAGCCCGCCACCTAAGACTACTACACCTAGAAGCACCATTAACAAAGTGTTCAATTGAGACTTCTTAGCACTATCGCTTTTGCTGAGTGGAGTGTACCCTGTCTTCTCAGCTTCTTCTTTTTCTTTCTGGTCTAAAGTGTTCCTTTTGCTGTAAAGCTCGTTAAGCTTGGTATCGAGTTTGTATTTCTTATCTTCTAGGCTTTTTATTTCGGTTTCTAGGCTCTCTCTCAATTTCTCCGGAGGGAGCTTGTCAAGATTTACTGTTGCGAAAGTCCACACGCTCTCACTAGCAGTTTCCTTCTCTTGTTGTCGTGCTTTTTTCTCAGCTTCTATATCCGCTTGGGTTTGCTCATACTTGCAGTCCTGCCTATGGCTCAGTATTACACCAGGATATTTTACTGGGCTGCAGATAGTTGGTAATTGGTTGTCGTTGAATCTTGCGAGAAGGCTCGTTACCCTATTGGTCGTGTATTTATCGAACTGTGCAGAGATCTTATATTTTCCGTCGCCTGTTTTAGTTATCGTGCTACCGACAGGCAGGCTTCCTCTTTTGCTAGTGTACCCATTTATGTCCTTGTAAAGCATCATTGTGTCCACGATGTATTCTAAGGCTTTTATAGGGTCAAGATTCGCTTTTTCAGACTGTTCCAGCCCGTAAATGTCTAAGTTTGCTTCGAAAAGTCCGCTCTTGGATGTCAAGCAGTCATTAATCTTAACGCCGAGCCGTTTGCAAGTGAACAATAAGCCGGGGCATTGCAGCTCAAAGCTTAGTTCTGCTTCTGCAGACTCAGAGCCTTCTTTATACAAAAGTTTCATAGCATAGCTCTTTGCTTCGACTAGTTGGTTTTCGCTGCCTTCGAAAACAGCTTCTTTCTCTGTTGAGGATGTTAATGTTAACCTATCGCCTATCCATTCACCTTTTATATTCTTCTCATCAGCTGTTAAGGTCATGCTGCTGGTGTAAGCGTCTTTCTCATTATTAGCTCTTAAAGTGATTTTGAAGCTGCCATCATCATAGCATTGGGTATCATAAACCTTTATAGCATCCACAGAACAAGCTAATAACAACATTGACAGAACCATAAATATGAATGTTTTTAGATTCATAATAATAAGGTAAGAGACTTTGTTTTATAAGTCTTACTAATCTCGTTCGAGGTTTTCGTTGCCTTGGCCGCATTTCTGGCATAGTAATCCGTCTATGCTTAAAGATTTGAGTTTTACCATCCTTTTCACCTTCTTGCCACAGTTAGGGCATACGAATGTTACGACTTCATACTTAAGATTGTCTTTTTTCATCGAAAGAACTAGTCTAGCATCACTATCTCGACTCTGACGCCTTCAGGTATCGGCACTCTCATTATAAGCCTTAATGCTCTTTCGTCCACGCCTAAGTCTATTAGTCTTTTATGTATTCTCATCTCGAAGTTTTCGAATGAGGCTTTTCCATCGCCGCAAGGGCTTCTCCTTGTCGTTATTTTTACTCTTTTCGTAGGTACTGGTATAGGCCCTGACATCTTGACTTTTGTCTTTTCAGCTATGTCTTTTATAGAGTGGCATATCTCGTTAAGCTTGTTTATTTCCGTCGCGGCTAGTTTTATTCTTGCTTTTGGCATGTTTAGGTTTTCTTAAGATTATAGCAGTTTATAAACTTATCGAATTTTTTTTCCGTAATCGTCGAGTGCTTTTCCAATGTTGGCCAAGGCTTTTTCTAATACGTCCTTCGAGATTCCGAAGCATATTCTCACGTGGCCTGCTAGCCCGTAGAACTCCCCAGGGACTACTAATGTGCCGTATCTGTCATAGAGGTGGTCTGCGAATTCTGAAGTGTTCTTCACGTTCGTCAGCTTTGGAAAGCAGCAGAACTTGCCGTCAGGCTTCACCAGTTCTATGTCTCCTCTGGTTTTTAGCCAGTCTTCGAAGACCTTGAAGTTCTCGTCGTAATGTTTTTTTATTCTCTTGTCGAAAATCTCTTTATGAGGCAGGAGCGCTGCTGTGGTTTCTTCGCTGAACGGGGCGTTCGTGACGCTTCGGTATCCTTGGACAGCGTACAGCGCTTTTACTAATCCTTTGTCTGCGATTACCCATCCTTGCTTCAGCGAGGCTGCTCCGAAGTACTTGTTCATGCTGTCAGTCACTAAAGCGTTCTTTGCTGTCGGGTAAGCGCTTTTCAAGCCAGGGCAGTATCTCCTGTAAACCTCGTCGACCATTATCAGTGAGCCGTATTTTTTTGCTATTCTTCCGAGCTCCTGGATCGTTTCTTCTTCAACCTTAACAGCTGAAGGGTTGTGAAGGTTTGTTAAAACGATGAGTTTGGTCCGTTTGTCGATTCTTTTGCAAATTTCTTCCAAGCCAATCTGGAAGCCGTCTTTTGCTTTCCTCTTGAAACTGACCACTTCTGCGCCGACTAAGGACGCTCGCCTTTTTGGGCTTTCTAGCAGCGGAGGGTAGACTGGCGATTCTACCAGCACCTTGTCGCCTTTCCGGATCAGCGTGTCGAACACTAGATCATTGGTGTCGCTTGCGCTTCCGCCTATGAACACGTTCTCTTCCTTGACAGAGTACATGTTCGCAAGTATTTTCTTAAGCTCTGGCGAGCCGTGGAAGTGGGACTTGCCAAATTCTATTTCGGGCAGTTTTATATCTTCTAGCTCTTCATGGTTGAGCGCTGGAGGGTTACTCTTGGATAGGTCGTATTCTGCTTGGTGGGATACGAGCCATTTCCAGAAAGGCATCATCTTTTGTAGGCTCTTCTGTTTCATTTTTATACAGCTTCCCTGTCCAGGAGGATCAGCGCGTTGGCTAATGCTTCACTTGAATGGTACTTCTCCTCTAAGGCGTAAAGGTCTTCTGTGAACACTTTCGTGTACCTGAGGGGGCCTTCTTTCTGGCCGAAAACCTTCATCATTAACGTGTACAATGCAGTCTGTCCTTTCTTAATGCCTTCGGTTAATATGTTGTTTTTTTGAAATTCACTTTTTAATATAGCATTTTTAATGTTATAAGGGAGAGACAAATCGTTCAGGAAGTCTTGGTATTCTTCGTTGAGCTGTTTTCTTTCTTCCTTTGTTGTTTTACCGTATTTTTCGAATAACGTCTGGCATTCCCTTCTGAGCCTAGAGACTTTTGAGCTTTGTATGAATACTGGGTCTCGGGTAGCGAATCCTGCTAAGTGAGCCAAGACTTCTGCATTGTTCTCTTTAAAATATCTCTTCCTGTGTGCCAGCTCATGTGCTAATATGCTAAAGGATATGTAAGGTATTTTTTGGAACATAGTTATATCGCTGGAGATGACATCACATCTTCCTAGTGCGTGTGGCATAAGGTATTTCATTAAGTAGCTGTTCTTTATCTTGTCGCTCGTTTTTAGCCTTATCCCTTCTATCTTGTAAACTATCTCTTCTAGGGAGTTGTTAGCGATTTTGGCCTCTTCTTTCAAAGAGTATTTCTTTTCTGTGTATCCGTCGCTTATCTCTAGGCAGATATCGTCTATCTTTTTTATCCTTGTTTCTTTGTCAACTGGTTTTCTCGTGACGCCTAGCTTTTCTGACACGTCTTTTTTTTGTGATATGCGCGGCCTCGCTAAATAGTCGGTTATGCCTGAAATCATGTCTGCTCCGAAAGTCGTACAAACTAGCATATTGGAGTAGTGTGGCATATACCAGTTTATTACATGGTTAGCGTAAGGTAACACGTCTTTAGGCAGAACATCTATCCCCAGGTTCAGTAGTCTTGAGCCGTAAAAGATAATTAGTCCTCCAATGATTAAGTCGCTGATGCTTACAGGAACGTAAGTGATGAGGTTAGGTATCCTTCTGGTTTTAGTTTTCATAGTAAGGACATCATCACTTTTTTAAGAACTAAGGCTTAAAAAAAATAAAAAAATAAGAAAAGAGGTTTTTACTTCTTTTCAACTAGGTCTATGCACATTCCGGCTGCGACTGTTGACCCTGCGTCTCTTATAGCAAACCTTGACATGTGGGGTATCTCTTTCATCCTTTCTATGACCATCGGCTTGGTCGGTACTATCTTGACTATCGCTGCGTCTCCGTTCTTTACGAAGTCAGGGTTCTCTTTTCTTGTCGCGCCCGTTGCTGGGTCGAGGCTTTTCTCTATCTTCTCGAACCTGCATGCTATCTGTGCTGTGTGCACGTGGAACACCGGCGTATAGCCTGCGGTGACGACTGTAGGGTGGTTCAGTATTACCATCTGGGCTGTGAACTCTTTGACCACTTTTGGCGGGTTGTCTATATGCCCTAGTACGTCTCCTCTTGCTATGTCTTTCTTGCCTATTCCCCTTACGTTGAATCCTACGTTGTCTCCAGGGATGGCTTCTGGTATCTGTTCGTGGTGCATCTCTATGCTTTTGACTTCTCCAGTCACTCCAGTTCCTTCTCTTGCGGGCATTATTATTACTTTGTCGCCTACTTTCATCTTGCCTGTTTCGACTCTCCCTACTGGGACTACTCCTATACCGGTTATGTTGTACACGTCTTGGATCGGCAGTCTTAGTGGCAGGTGTACTGGCTTGTCTGGTTCTTTGAAGAGGTCTAGCTGCTCTCTGACTGTAGGCCCTTTGTACCATGGCATCTGGTCTGATCTTTTGAATACGTTTTCTCCGTTCAGGCTGGA
>VGLX01000064.1 GCA_016866645.1 Candidatus Woesearchaeota archaeon
ATTTAGTTCAAACAACTGTTTACATCAAACACTTTTTAACGGTGATAATTATTAAAAAGGGGCGTATAAGTTTCAAAACTTTTCAGAACTCGTTTCTGATAATCGTTAGTTTAGTTTTCTTCTTTTATTTTCTAAATCCAGTCATCGCTGCATCTTACGACCAAGACTTAGGCACGTGGACCGAGGTTTACGAGAACGGTACTGATGTTTCATCTAATTCCAGCGTAGCTCTTGATGCTTCAGATGGCACATTAAAGCTGATTAATTCTAGCGGGGATTTCGGGCCTCCTTACGCTACTTCTGGTTATCTAATAACGACGACTATAATGCCTACCAGCGTTGCCCAGTGGAGTAACATAACTTTTGACTCTTATTTGCCAGATGGCACAAACGCGACTATACAAGTATTAGACGAGTACAACCATGCCTACTCGAACACTTACCTTTCTGGGAACAGCAATGGGTTAAGTTCGCCTGCTAATATAAGTTCTGTTCCGGTAGAGATTGAGATGGCAGTTTATCCTGAAAATGGCAAATTTGCCCGTCTAAGCCTTAAAATACTCTTAACCACATCCGATACTGATGTTACGCCTATTATAGATAACATCACGCTTTCCTGGATCGTAAGCCAAGGGAATCTGACCGCTTCTGCTTTGGCAAACACTTCCTGGCCTACCACTAATGTTGATAAGAAAGGGACTAGGCATACTGTTTACTACGCAGATCCTGTGTATCCTGCTCTTCGCTGGGCGAAAAGCCTTAGTAGTGATTACGGGGGTCGTGTAACAAGAGGAACTGGTGACGTGGTTTACAGTAAGACTTTTGGCTATTTTGATGCGATCCCTGGGAAGCTTTCCGCTCTTAACAGGACTACAGGAGCCACTATCTGGACGAAATCTTTATCAGGCAACTCTTTTACGAACGTAGCACACACTCTTTCTGAAAACGGAGGCTTGTATGTCTCAGACCAGTACCATGACATCTTTCTTGCTTACGACATTAGTGATGGAAGCCTTAGATGGACGTACCAGTTCGGAACCGGACATAGCACTTGCATGACTACTATAGGAGATGACGGCACTATTTACACTACAAGGGTAGATGGTACGTTTAGCATTTACGCTTTTTACCCTAACAGTTCTGTAAAATGGATAAACACAACATACCCTCCCTCAGACAGTGTTACCGCAGGACAGATAGTATTGAATGACGAGGACGCTTTATATATAAGTACATTGACTTATAGTGGCAGCGACTACACAGGAGGTGGCGAATTATACGCTTTTAATACGAGTGACGGCTCACCCCTTTGGGAATACGCGACAGGCGACTCGTATGTAAACCTTGTCGTAGATGCTGATGGGACGCTTTATACAGCCCAAACCTCTAACAACTATTCCAACCTTGAAGAAAGGCAGATGTATGCTATTTATCCTAATGGCAGCCTTAAATGGTCGCGAAGCATAGGTTTAGTAAATGATTCTTGGTATCAGTTTTCGTTAAGGTCTGATGGTGTATTACTGGCGGAAAGGTCGGAGCAAAACCTGATGTATTCCTCATGCGTAGAAGCGATAAATACGACAGACGGCTCTTTATTATGGAATACTAATAACGTCTCATCCATCTCGACTAACGAACTCTTTTCAGATGGACAAGACGGGTTTTATTTTAGGTCAAATGGTTGGAGCGGAAGTTCGTACACTAACACTTCTTTACACTACTATGATTCAAACAATAATAAGAAATGGGAGTTCTATACTAACGGGAACTATTATATCAGTTATTTAGCACAGGATGAGGATGGCAGGGTGTACGGGACTATTCGTAATTATGGCAGTGCTGTGAGTACTCTTTTTTCTCTTTGGCCTTGGACGCTTTCCGTATCCACAAGTTCAGACATAATTAACAGCAGTGACCAGATAACCTTTACAGCTAACACTTCTATGAAAAGCACTAATCTCATTTCTGGAGATTTGAACAAGGTTCAAGTAGTCATGGATTATGGTGAAAAAATAGCTTTAACTTATGACTCGGACCTTGATGAGAACGTCAGTGTTTGGACAGCCAACTATACGATTCCTTCGAATACCACTACTGGCAACCATACTTTTACCTTGGAGGCTGGTGCTGCCGGAATTCAGACTGACATCACGACCAGTTTTGACTCCCCAGCTACGAACTCTGGCAACACAGGCATTAACGTTACAGGAAGCTTTAACGTCACCGACGGCTCCAGCCCAGAGATAACCTTAGACTACCCTTCCGACGGTTTAGAAACTAGCAGTGATACTATAGGAATGAACTTTACCGTAACTGAGCTTTACCTCGACACTTGCGAGCTTTGGGGAAATTGGAGCGATTGGCACCTTAACCAAAGCTATGACGGTTTTCTTAATGGGACAACACAAAACTTTACCAACGTTTCCCTTCCAGAGGGGGATTACATCTGGAATGTCTGGTGTAACGATACTAGCAGTAATACTAACTTTTCCGCATCAAACTACACTTTCCGGATTGACACTACTGCTCCCAGCGTCAACTTACAAAACCCTGTTGATAGCGAGACCTGGACTGGAAGTAGTGTGACTTTCACTTACCAAGTTTCAGATATTAGTAGCATAAGCAGTTGCGAATTATACATAAATGGTAGCCAGAACTCGACAAGCAGCAGCATTTCTAAAGATACTAACCAGACTTTTAGTAGCATTAGTCTGTTTAATGATAAATATGAATGGTATGTTAAGTGCACTGACGGGGCAGGAAACAGCGCTAATAGTGCTACGAGGTACTTGACACAGGCTTGTACGGAAAGCTGGTCTTGCACGGACTGGAGCACTTGTTCAGAAAGCACACAAATTAGGACTTGTACAGACACTAATAATTGCCCGGCACAAGCTAACAAGCCTGCAGAAAACCAAAGCTGCGGAGGAGGAGGTACAGGCGGTGGCGGAGGAGGAGGCGGTGGAGGCGGAGCAGGAGGAGCAGTAAGCGCTTTCGACATAGACTTCAGCATCCAAAGGACCAGAAGCTTGAGAACCGCAGAAGGAACCGTTAACAGCCTTAGTTTTGATGGTGTGACACGACATACGATAAAAGTTACTAAAGTAAGTCTAGACTCTGCGACTGTAACGATAACTTCGGAGCCTGTAACCGCCACGATAAAGGTTGGTGAGACTGTAACGGTAGACCTGAACAAGGATGGCATAATGGATTTAGGGATTACTCTGGAGGGTGTTACGGGAACATCTGCTGATATGGTGTTTGAGAAGCTGACAGGAGCAGATGTAATAGCAGAAGAAGACACGGCAGCATCAAAACAAAAGTTTTCACTAAGCAAGAAAGAGATCAGAATGGAAGTAACACAAGGTGAGACGGTACAAGAAAGTTTTAGAATAAAAAATGACGGTACAGAAACCCTGATTTTGAACTTGGAAATTAGTGATGATTTGAAAAGCTACATAGTCCTGAGCAAAGATGTTTTAGCTTTAGGCAAGGGCGAAGATAAGAATATTGATGTTAACTTCTTAGCGCCTGCAACTCTAGAACCAGGGACTTATACGGGAAGGATCATTATTAAAACTAAACTGAAAGAGCTATCCCTACCATTACAAATGACTGTAAAGAAAAGAGAGGCTTTGTTTGATGTTAAGGTAAAAATTCCAGAAAAATTCAAGAAGGTTTACCCAGGAGAGAGCGTGGTGGCAGACGTAACTTTGTTGAATATTGGTAAGATTGGGCAGGTTGACGTGGATGTTTATTATACAATCAAGGATCAAGAAGGGATTGTGGTGACTTTTTCTAAAGAAACTGTTGGCGTAGAGGTTGCAGCTTCTTTCACTAAAACTTTAACACTGCCAGAAGACGTGACTGTAGGTAATTACACCTTTTTTGTAAACATAACATACAAGGATACAAGCACGACAGGAGAAGACTATTTCTTGGTAAAAAGGGAAATACCTATCATACCTAGGTTCATACGGGGAAGATTTTATGAGCTACTAGTCTGGGTCGTAGGCGGACTACTTCTATTAGTAATATTCTTCGTGGTGAGAGAAAGGCATCTTAAAAAAATTATTAAGGAAGTTAAAGGGAAAGAAGAGAAAGACATAAAAAGATTGGAAGTTAGAGAGAAAAAATTAGAAAGGGCTCTTAGTAAGATAAGGAAAAGGGAGAAAAAATAAAAACCTCCAACAGTGATGGTGTGAACCTGCTGAGCAGGATTATATTCTCACCTTAGTTTTTCCTCTGATTTTCAAAAGCTTCGCTGCCATGCCATGCTTCCTTATGTGTATGACATCTCCAGATTTTAGGATTATCACGTTCTTGTTAGAGTCTGTGGACATAACTCCTGGCCCCCTGGTGATAACTACTCTTATCTTCGAGTTTTCTGGCAGTATCAGGTTTTTCACAGGCTTCATAGTGTTGTTGAAAGCTATGCCAAGCCCTTTACTGAATGATTTACGTGTTACCGAGAAGAAATGTGCTGTTGAGCCGTAAGGCGTAGCTACTACTATCCCATCACCGATGCATCCTAAAGCTACAAGCTTATTACTAACATATACGTCGAATCTTAAAGCGCTCGGAGGCGTGTAAGCTATGTTTATGTCGTTAAGCCCTATAAGTTTTTTTCCATTAACAGACCCTTCTATTTTAGTATAGCCTGTCAAGCTGTATTTTTTTGCTACAAAATCCTCCATAACCTCTTGATAGCATTTCATGCTAATCTTATTTGATGGTCCTGAATGATAAATGAAAAGCTTAGTCACCTGAGGGTATAACTTTTCTGCGTAAAGCAGAGTGCCATCTCCTCCGAAAGCTATCACGGCTTCAGGTTTTCTGTTATCTATCACTAAACGTTTATCTTTTTCAACAAGTTTTTTGAAGAATCCCCTTCTTTCCAGGCATACAACTGCTACTCTTATGCGAACCATGTTTTATTAGAGTAGAAAAGCGTTCGTATTTATATAAAGTTTTCTAAGGAAAAAAATAAAAAAGATTATTCTAAGATTTTCACTTCTCCTTTTTCTGCGTCCACGAAGATTAGTTGGCCGTGCTTTATAGACTTGGTAGCGTTCCCGGTCCCTACTACGCAAGGTATGTTGTACTCCCTAGCTACGACAGCTGCGTGGCATACTGTGCTCCCATGGTCTGTGACTATCGCTGAGGCTTTCTTGGCATAGAGCATTATGTCCGGCTTGGTGAACTCTGCCACTAGTATCTGCCCTTCCTTGAAATTCTCTATCTTGTTGTACTCGTTGACCACGTAAGCCAAGCCTTTCGCGCTGCCTACGCATGCTGGTTTTCCTAAGATTTTCTCTATGCTTTTCTCTGCTACTTTCTTCCAGTCTGCGCTTTCCCAATTCTGCATTCCTTTTTCAAAGGCTTCTTTCACTGAAACGTCTCTCAGGTGTGCTAATGCCATCAGTTGTATGAACGCCTGCCCGTAAGCCAGTATTTCGTCGTCTTTAGAGCCGTGCGGCCTAGCGTTCGGGTTCAGTTTTGAGTCATGGCTTATGTACTTGCCCACGTCGCCTACCTCGCTCATTGCTATTATATACCTGAACTCCACGTCTTTCCTGTCTTCTTTCTCCATCAGCTTCTTAATCCTGTCTTCTATTTTCTTAAGATTCATCAACTAACACCTCCTTTGCATTATAGTGGTAGTGTTTTAATCGTATTATGTATTTCTTACAAAAAATATGCTACAGTGTAGTAATATTTTTAAAAAGGGGAAATAAGGTACTTGGTAATGATTGACAGGGCTACGATAAAAAAGATAGAAGAAAGCGTTTATTCTAAGCCTAGGACTATACAAGAGATCGCCCAGCTAATAAATAAGAGCTGGAGGACGGCCGACAGCTACGTAGACACCATAACATCAGAGACTGGGAACATAGCAGTAAGAACGTTAAGGGGCGGCACCAGAGGTGCAGTAAAGATAGTCTACTGGAACAACACAGAACGAATCCATTCTTCACAAGCCCAAGAGCGATTGTTCAAGCAGATAGAGCTAGGAAGGATAAAGCACGACTTCTCGCCATTCGACATCTATCAATACGTTGACGAGAAGAAAAGGACATCGTTCTTCGAGGAGCAGGAAGAAGAGCTGATAAACGTCAAGCAAGACCTGGCAGGAACATTAAAGAGCGCGCAAAGGCAGGTTTTGTTCTTCTCAGGAAGCCTATCATGGGCCAACCTTAAACAGCAAAACAAAGAATTGACAAAAGTCTTCCAAGAAATCACTGAAAGGGACGTCTCGCTGAAATTCTTAGCCAACATAGACCTGACAAGCCTAGCCAACGCGCAGAAGATAAACGCGATAAACACCATAATCGGCAAAGAGCGGATAGAGATAAGGCACTGCGAGCAGCCACTAAGGGCATTCATAGTAGACGACAAGGTCGTGAAGATGAAAGAGATAAAAAGCCTCACCGAGCCTTCGAAGAAAGGCAAGAACACTTACTTATTCTACGAAATCTACGACGAAGACTGGGTCCTCTGGATGCAGAAAATATTCTGGAACTTCTTCAGGATAGCAATACCCTTACAGAAAAGGATGAAAGACCTGAAAACGATAAGGAAGTTATAAAAATTTTAAAAAGTGTGATGAATAAGCTCGTTTTCCAGTATCGCTGTTACATAATCTTTCTTTGCAACAGAGTATATCTCTTTTTTTGTTAGGTATATGCATACGGTGTTCAATGTCGTAACAGTCTCAAAGCTTTTACCTTTACCAACCAAGTAGTCCGTAAGCGACTTGAAATCTTTTCTTGACTTCGTGACTACCATCACATCCATCAAGTCAGTGTTTTTTAAACCGTTAAGCCTGCTCTCAAGCGCGTCAGATACACATTCGTATTTTGGCATTTTATACCTCCATAGCTATTATTCTACCTTTATTACGAAAGTTTTATTGTCTAATGGTTGTTTGTCCTTTTCCCAAGACCGGCGATACGAAAATGTTATTTCTGTTTCTCCTGATTTCAAAGCAAGAAATTCAAAAATCTCTTTCTCCGATCTACAAGGCACTATTTCAGGAGGAATGTCATAATTCAAATCCGAGGGAGTGTTATAAGGAACGAATTCTTTGCGGAGTAACTGAAAATGTTCAGCATTGAAACTTTCGTCCCAACCATAGCCATTGGAAGGATGTACAGATAAAGTAATCGAGAACTTACTTCCTCTCTTGACAACGAGGTCTTCTA
>VGLX01000065.1 GCA_016866645.1 Candidatus Woesearchaeota archaeon
GACTAAGAAAAGAAAAAGGAGCAAAAATACTAGAAACCATAATGACCATGATAACCACATGGCAACAAAACAAACTAGACACGTTCACCCAACTCAGAAACCACATATAAAAAAGCTAACCTAATACCTTTATAAGTTCAAAAAATGAAAATTATAAGCTCAGATCTGGCTAAAGGCTTTTGTAAGGTAAAAATTGATAATTTGGATGACTTATGGGTATTAAGCCAGGTCATTGACCCTAAAGACTTGGTGCGTGCTAGGACTTTTAGGAAGATAAAGCTTGGCAGCGGAGACGAGAGGAAAAGCGAAGTCATCAAGAAGCCTGTAAGCCTGACCATAGAAGTCGAAAAAGTCGATTTCGACAAGAGCTCTTTAAGGATTTCCGGAGTCATAAGGGAAGGGCCTGATGATATCCCTCACGGCGCCCACCACACTATAGAAATAGAAGAGAGTTCTATACTCAGCATAGAGAAGGAGCGCTGGCTAAGCTTCCAGATAGACAAGCTTAAAGATGCGGCTTCTGACAAGGGCAGCAAGGTTCTGATATGCGTGATGGACCGTGACGAGGCCTGCTTTGCGCTTATGAAGAATTACGGATACGAGTATTTGAGCGAGATAACAGGCAAGGTCGAGAAGAAAGGGGTAGAGGACAAGAGCCTGAAGGATAAGGAGTTCTACAACGAAGTCATAGCCATGCTTGAAGAGTACGAGAAAAGGTACAGCATCCAGTTCTTAATATTGGCGAGCCCTGCGTTCTGGAAAGATGACTTGATGAAAGTCTTAGAGCATAAGAACAAAGCCTTGGCTTCTAAGGTTACTCTAGCCACATGTAATGCTTTTGGGAAGAACGCGATTAACGAGGTTTTGAAAAGGCCTGAAGTCAAGACGGTCTTGAAACAGGACAGGGTGTTTAAAGAGACTGCCTTAGTGGAAGAGCTGTTCACTGAAATCTCAAAGAATAATCTGGCTGTTTATGGGTTAGAGCAGTGCAAGAGCGCTGCTGAGTCCGGAGCTGTAAAGGTATTGCTGGTCACAGACAAGCTGATACAAGAGATGAGGGAAAAGAATGAGTATTCAAAGCTTGACCAAGTTATGAAACTAGTCGATAATGCTAAAGGCGAAATATCAATAATATCCGATGAGCATGATGCTGGAAAAAGGCTCCATGGCCTCGGAGGGATCGGGGCGATTCTCAGGTATAAGATTTCTTGGTAATCTTTAATTTGCAGTTAGTTGCTAAAAAAATATTTAAGAAGAGAACAACAATAGGTTCTATAAAAATCAGCAGCATATAAAACTTTAATCTAAAAAGGGCAATGTATTAATTTCCTCTTCTTCACTTTTTACAAAGAAAATATCCATCTCTATACTATCCCCATTGAATAGTTTCTTCAATTCTTCTATCGTTTTTCTTAATTCGTTTTCATTTTTGTAAAAAAGTGATATGAAACAGTTAGGTTTATTGACCATGAAGGCTATTGATGTGACATAAGGGGCGTTTTTAGCGAAGGTCTTCAGCTTGTTCTGATTTTTTAAGGAAAAGTTCTTGATATTTATCAACAACGAGGCGTAGAAGTAGCCTAGCTTGTCCATGTCAAACTGTATCCTTGACCCAAGCAGAATCCCCTCCTTCTTGAGTTTTCTTAACCTGTACAAGACAAGTTCAGCGGATATCCCGATTTCTTTGGCGATATCAATTATTTTTGCCCTTGCATCTTTTGCCAGTGCTTTCAAAATACTTTTGTCCTTTTCATCTAATTCTACCACCCCCTGCCCGTATTCTGTCAATATATAATCACCGCCTTTATTGCTCCCTAAGAATTTTATAGGATAAAGCGCTCCGAAGTAAGGGCTTAAGATCAGACAATCCGCTATGTATTCATTGTGGGTTTGAAGCATATCAGATAGATACTCATTTCTCTCTTTTTCATCATTAAATAGGAGGTGCATGAACATGTCGTATTTGGCCAGCACTTTCCCTCTAGAGATCCAGTTCCTGTCTTTCTTGTGCTCCTCGAGAAAAATCTGCATCTGGTTTGGCTTGTTAAACCTTAACAGCAGTATGATGAAGTGCTTGTACCCTAACTTGCTGTAATTCACGATAGGGATAAATTTCTTGATTATCCCCGATTCGATGAACTTGCTTATCTTATAGTCTACCTGCTCTCTGCTGAGGTGCACTCCTTTAGCTATGTTTGTTAAAGAATCTCTGTTGTTATGGTACAAGTATGCCAACAGCTTTGTATCATACTTCTTAAGTTCCATCTTGATTATTATGCTATTATCACTTATAAATTTTCCTATTTATTAAATTTTTTTTATAATTTTTTTAATAAATTAGTAAAATTGTTGAGAATATTATAAATAGTTGTTTGTTTAGTATTGATATAAGGTTAGTTTAACGGAGGGAAAAATGAACAAAGCAAAATATCACATCCAAAAAGTGGCAGACAACGGCTGCATAATCGGAAGTTGCCCCGAAATTTATGAGCTTGTAAAATCAGACTGCCTATATGGGGCATGCCCTGCAATATTTGAGGATATTAAAAATGATGATATTTACCTAATCGTGGGGAAGCAGATAAAACCAGAAGAGTTTGAAGGCTTGGCTGAAAAGATAGGGGCTGGCGAAACAGCTGTTGCAGTCCCAAAGAGCTTGATAGACAAGTTGTACGAGAAAAAACCTGATGCTGAACGACCAAAATCTTAAAGAAAAATGCGACATGTTTGCTCCCTATTATGACACGAGCGAATACCTAAGCGAGATCCTTGGAATAAGAAAGCTAAGGAAGAATCTAGTTAGAAGCGCGAATGGAAGAGTTCTTGAGTTAGGGATAGGGACCGGGAAGAACTTGCCATACTATCCTGATTCGTGCGAGATTGTAGGCATCGATTTTAGTTCAGAAATGCTAAAAATTGCTAGCAAAAGAGCAAATAGGCTAAATAAAAAAATCAGCCTTTACCTTATGAACTGTGAGAACCTGTCTTTTTTGGATAATTCTTTTGACACTATTGTGGACAGTTTTAATCTTTGCACTTATATTCACCCACTTAGGGTATTAGAAGAGACCAAGAGAATCTGCAAGGATAACGGGAAAATACTTTTTCTGGAACATGGCATCAGCAAATGCGGCTTGCTGGCAAAACTGCAAGACTTAACTTCTGAAAGACATGCAAATACTATGGGCTGCAATTGGAACAAGGATATCTACTCAATTATCCTAGAATCTGGATTAAAAATAAAAAGTGTCGAATATTCTTTTTATGGGATTTTGGTTAGTATAAGAGCAAATCCAGACAAAAATTAGACGAATACAAACCTCAGAAGCTTACATTGTTTTGAGATAACACGAGTAGTAGATCTACTGTATTGTCCTGATTTAAAGTCCTCTCGCTGTTAATAAAAGCTCAAACCTGTCACAGCTAGTAAAAAAAGAGAGCTTATCAAAGAGGGTATCAGTTTTAAGATAATAATCAAAAACACGATTTTTCTAATAGCCTTAGGATAGTTTTGGTGGCATATTTTAAAGTGCCAGTGTCTGGTGGGAACAAGACCGTTGGTGATGCAGTCTATCCTCTCCAAAACTTTTTTTTCAACAGGTCAGAAATCCAGCAGAAAGGCAAAGAGTTACTGAAAACAAAGCCATTATCCCAGATATTAAATCTCGCGACGAACGATGTCTTATATGGGGACATAAGAAGCGTAACACTAAAGCAGAGGAATATTACAATCGAAAAGGTTTCTGGTGAAAAGCTAGGCTACGCGTTCATGGACCCTGAATACGATGAAGAAGTGAAGAGATTATTCAGGTTTTAAAAGAAAAGTTCATAGAAAAATAAGGCCTTGCTATATTCCGAAGATGAAGAGCAACAGATAGAGTAGCGGCACTACTACGAATATCGAGTATTCTGTCATCGCGTGCATCTTATTGACGAGATGATCTTTCTTCCTGGCCTGCAGCTCCATCATCACTACGTTAAGCGTGAAGCTCAGCAAGAGTATGAAATATGTCAATCCCATGAACTTGTCAGCGAAAGTCAAGTACCCCACAGGGGGTATCTGGTTGGATATCGAAACGTGGAACATTACCGAAGCGGCTAGCGCAGAGCCTACCATCCCCATCCTAGTCGATACTTTGTCAGGGTCTAGTAAGAAGCTGCAAAGCGCTACGAGTATGATAAATATTATCGGTAAGAAAGTCTTTATGAAAGAGTTGAGCTTTATCCTTGATATGTCTATGCTGAACACGTACTGGGAGTATTTCTCTCCGTAAACAGGATAGTCATGCTCTGATGCTTCTGCTGTCCACCCGTCAAGGTTCCATCCTGGGAAAGTAACTGCCGGGTCGATGCCGCTTTCTTCCATGTCAGGGTTATAAATTAAGTCTTCAGTAGTCTGCTCTTTATCCTCAATTATTATCTGCATCTTCTGGCTGTCAAAAGGGAACTTTTTCAAGTCTACCGGGCTGTTAAGGTTGGCTTGTATCCTGTAGAACTTCTCGTTAGGCTTGTCTATCGCTTTGTCTATGCTTGCGGCCCTGCCGTTCATGAACTCGAACTTGTCCGGCGAGCATTCTTCCTCGCATTTCATGGATAAGTAGAAGTCTGCTGTGAAAGCTCCTGTCCCTACATCAAACTTGCCGAGGTTGAGTATGTAAAGGCCTACGTCTACTTGCTGCGGCTCGGCTGATGTGTAAGGCAGCAAAGTCAACAGCAATGCCAGCATTATTATCAAGTATTTTTTCATGGTTTTTTTCGCAGTTTTAATTAGTTTATTAATTTTTCGTTATGTCCAAGTTTTTTAGATGAATGCGAATCTTAGAAGCTTCGGGTTTCTAATTAACATTCTTACTAAAAGTTTTAGAGGGAAGTCCCTGTCGTGAGACTCTAAAATTTCCTTGGCTTTGCTTTGGCGGAGCATACTTATGAGATGGTTGTAATGATGGTCGGAGAACCTGTCAAGTTTTTTCCTTATCAGTAGGCCTATCCTTAAGTCTCTGCCTATCCTTTTTCTCCAGCGCCTCTCATAGCTTACGTCTTTTCTTATGGCTTTGTTCAGCTCTTCGGCCGCCATCAATCCTTGTACTATTCCGCCGAATGTTGTCGCTTTGACTTGGGTCGCAGCATCGCCTAATAAGTAAACGTTCCTGTCCTGCGTGTCGATTTTAGGATTAAAAACAGGAATCATCCCTGACTGGTAACCTTCTATCTTGCACTTGTCAAATCCTGTTCTTTTCATGAAGCCTTTGAAATGCTCTCTAGGCTTAGAATAAGTAGCTATGCCTACTCTTGCTATCTTGCTTGATACTGGGACGACCCACCCGAACCATTCATGACTTGTATAGAAATCGACAGTGTCAGTATCGACTTCTGTTCTTATCGTTGTTTGTACGCCTATAGCGAATCTTCTTCCATGCCACAGTCCTGTTGTTTTGGCTACTTTGGAGAAAGGTCCGTCAGCGCCTACCAAAGCGTTAGTTTTGATATTCTTCCCGTTTTCAAAATGAAGCTCTAGCTCTTTACCATGTCTTGAGCAGCCCTTATACCTATAGCCTAGCAGTAGTTTTGCTCCTTTGTCTTGTGCTCTTTCTGCAAGGTGCCTGTCAAATCCTGCCCTGTCAAGAATTATGTTAGGCCTTGTAAGCTTAATGTCTAAGTGTTCGTTGTTAGGAGCAAAAATCCGGGCATTGCTTACAGTGTTTAGTATAAACTCTTTATTGACATGGACAACATCAGTCAGTGCTTGCGTAGTTATGCCTGCACACTGCACGGGCTCGCCTATCTTGTCATGCTCTTCAAACAGTGTTACTTCGTCTTTTTCTGCCAGCAGGGATGCCAAGTAGGATCCTGCAGGTCCTGCTCCGATTATTGATATCATCCAGGATATTTTGACTTGAGAAAGTTTATAAACTTATGCTTGGCATTACTAAACATGATACCTACTGACGTTTTTCTTGCGATTATCGGATTCGCAGCCCTTATTCCGGCTTCGGTTCATGATATCAGGACCAGGGAAGTTCCTGACTGGATAAGCTACGGCTTGATAATCGCAGGATTCGGAATCAGGATTATTCATTCTTTAGTTTTTAGTGATGTCTGGTATTTCTTGTACGGCTTAGTGGGGTTTGTCGTGATGCTAGCTCTCGGCCTTATCATGTATTATTCTAAGCAGTGGGGGGGCGGAGATGCTAAGCTTATAACGGGGCTAGGGGTCGTGTTTGCCTCTACATTTGATTGGAATAACTTCTTGATAAGTTTCAGCTTTAACATGCTAGTTTTTGGTGCCTTGTACGGGATATGCTGGAGCGCTTACCTAGCATTCAATAATAAGGATAAATTCTTTAAAAGTTTCAGCAAGGACTTAAAGAAAAAAAGGAACGCGAGGCTTGTATCTTTAATATTCGGGTTAATCGCGCTAGCGTCTGTGTTACTATTGAAAGACCCTAACCTTATGTTCATCATCTGCGTAGCAGCCTTCTCCTTCGTAGTCTACATCCATCTTCAAATCTTCGTGAAGTCAGTTGAGGAGTGCTGCATGTACAAGACCTTGCCTGTCTCCAGGCTTACCGAAGGCGACTGGGTGGCTGAGCCGGTTTATGTGAAAGGAAAGCTAATCTGCGGCCCGAAAGACTTGGGACTGGAAAAGGAACAGATAACAGTATTGAAAAAATCTAAAGTCAAGAACGTACTAGTCAAGGAGGGCATCCCTTTCGTGCCGTCTTTCTTGATAGCCGCGATATCTACTCTTGCATGGGGCAATCTTCTTCTAGTCGTTATTTAAAACTTGACTTTGCCACTTATTTTTAAATAGGTGTTGTACCTCCTTTGGTTTTTGAGGTTAGCCTCGGGAGGATACAACATGAAATCTAATGTAACTTTTGAGTTT
>VGLX01000066.1 GCA_016866645.1 Candidatus Woesearchaeota archaeon
TTTGATACTACCCCCTTCAGGAGCTACTGCTCGGTCAGTAACTTTACTGCTGCTCTCATAAAACCTTACATAAAACTTCCTTAAGTCTTTATTACCGTTGTTGAATATCAGGATTTTTATTCTTGAACTGCCTTTGTCAGAATAACAAGCAGATTTTATCTCATAAATAACATCATTGACGCATGACATGTCCTTATCAGACTGCACATCCGCCCTTTGGGTAGATTTCTCAACAAATTCTTTGCCAAAAAGCATTATGATGACAGCAACAACTATTACAAAGCCAAGAATCAGAACAGTAGCTATCAAAGGGCTTATGCCTCTCTTTATCATAATCATAAAAAAGGCGTTGGGATTATTTAAAAGTTTCCCCTCAAGTTTTATTAATAAGAAACACGTAGGGTTATACATGAAAAAGGGCGCGTACAACAAAAGTTTTATGAACGCCTCAGTATTCGTGGTCATAGCGTGCACTTATCTTTTGTTGATAAACAGTTTCTCAGACTACAGCCATATCAAGCCTATGCAACAATTCATGGCATGGACTGTTTACAGCTTACAACACTTATTTGGTATAAATGTCATCCTGCAAGGCACGTCGCTTGTGTATCCTAACGTTTTCAAGCTGAATGTAACGCTGCTCTGTACAGGGATAAACGAGCTGCTGATGTTTTCTATGATAACCTTAGGATTCATAGGTGTGAGTTTGAAGACTAAGCTGAAAGGCTACACAGTGTTCTTCCCGATAATAATCGCTGAGAACGTTATCCGTATATCTTTGATATTTCCTTTAGCGTCATGGCTGGGCACAGACAAAGCGCTGACTTTTCATGACTTCTCTTTCAAATACGGCCAGATGTTCTTCGTAATCCTGCTGGTATTCTTATGGTTTAAGTATTTCGCAAGGGAAGAGTTCATACACGGCGTACAGAGCTATAGACTATCAAGAAGGCTAAAGCTAAGAAAGCTAAGACAAAAGCGAAAACGTTGAAGCTTAAGCCTATAACATCCGCACCTTCTGGAAGGGCTTCAGCCTGCTCAACACTACAGCCAAGCGCATCTTCATCCATAGTCGCAAGAAGAATAGTTCCTGGACACTCGTCAGACTCATCAAGCACACCATCACCATCACTATCTCCCGGTGTGGGTGTTGGTAATACACAAGAGCTCGTAGACGGAAGATCGAGACTATCATAGTTACATTGAGTATCATTACCTACTATACATATATCACTTCCTACTTCCCAACCGCATGATGTTGGAGAAGCGCATCTGCAAACCAAACAGCCTAAGACACCAGATATATCTGGAGGCTGATCTGGACAAAAAGTTTGCGCTGTTGAATAACACCCTATATACCAAACGTTAGCACAACACTTTCCTCCGGCGTAACACTTCTCCTGTCCTGCTTGACCACAACAGTCCGCATATGAATCATATAAACATATAATCAGTAGAACCAGTGCAATAAGTCCTGCAGCACATTTTTTGTTTATCATTTTGCTCCGTTTAGTCGAAGTTTAGCTTCTTTCAATGCTTCTTTTATCTCTTCTTGTTTCCAGCCAGCGTTTAACGCGATTTTCACCATCTGATCCTTATCATAATTCTCTTTTATAAGGCTAACAAAATACTCAACAAGGCTTGATATATCCCTCTCAAGGGAAGAAGTTTTAGGCACATTATCGCGTTTTGATGGTTTAGACGCCCTGAATCCAAGCTCTTCTTCTGACTTTTGGGGCAGGTCTAGACTTTTAGTTTGAGCCTGCTCGCGGTTTTTGTTGCTCAGTGGTGCTTCTTCCAAAGGTGTACTTGCAGGCTCTAATACCGGACTCTTAACATTCTCAAAATCCGGAGGTGTTACTACACCTGCAAGTTTCTCCTCATTTACCGGCTTAGGCTTACTAGTAAACAGTTTTTTTATACCGAACACGTAAGCAAGCGCTAAAATAAGCAGCGCAGAAACTGAGATCATACCATAGAGAAAATAACCTTTGAATAACGAGCCCCCTTCCGTTTGTTTTGAAGCTCCAGCACTGTTTTCTACTACGCTCCTCGTTTCTTCGACTTCAGCAGCTTTTTCAGACTCTTCATTGATTTGTTTATTCAGCTGCTCTTGGGTTTCTGCAGATTTCTTGGCTAACTCTTCTTCTCTTAGTTTGGATAATTCTTCTGCTTGTTCAGCTTCTTTTTGGACTTGTTCTTCACTTTTTGAGAATGTTAAAGACTTCGTGACAGTCTTTCCTTCTTTTGTTGTTAAAACTATGTTGTGTGTTCCAGGTTCTATTATTTGGGGCATTATTAAGCTATTATTAAACACTAGTTTATCAGCCACAGGTGACTCTGCACCCCCGTCAATAGATATTTTCAATTCTAAATAATCCGTTTGATCGGTATTCGTAATTTGGATTCTAGCAAGCTTAGAAGTGGAGTTATAAGAAGAAACGGCTATGTCTAAGTCTGCTGAACATAAGGGGATTAATAACCCCAATATCAATCCATTTGTAAGTATATTAATACTAAACCTCATGGAATTGCTCCTCCAGATGGCTTTTTTTGAGAAGACTTCACAGCCGGTTGCTCAGGTTTAAAGCCTTTTCTCTTAAAACGGAATATGACCAACACGGCTATTGCAGCTACTGCTAGTAATCCTAGCCCTATCAGCAAGTCGTATGTTGTTGCAGGCTTAACTTCAGGTGATACTTCAGTCCCTTCTATCTTTGCCCTTGTTTTTTCAACTTCTTCCTTATTTTTTATCTCCCCTTGTATGAGACTATCAAGCATAGTTTGAGCGCTTTCAGACTTCTCTTTTAACTCCTCTTGTCTTTGATTCCAAAGAGTTTCAGCATTCTCCGCTTCAGCTACGGTTTGTTCATAAGTCTTAGAAAATTCTAAAACCTTTTCAACAACAATTCCTTCTTTTGTTTTTAATGCGATTTTATGCTGTCCATGCGAGACTATAACCGGCACTAAAACACTGTTGTTAGGGCTTAATTGCTTCACAACTTTGGCATAAGGCATAGAATCTATCGCAAGCATGATTCCTGAATAAGTCTCGCTGTTAGTGTTCACTATTTCTATTGTAGCAAGATGTGAAGTAGAATTATATGTCGCTAAGTCCACATCAAGCTTGGCTGCGCATAAAGGCAATGAAAAAAGTACAAGTGCAAAGATTGTCTGCAATAAGCTTTTTTTCATGTTACACACTCCGTCCAACATCCATGTTTTACACAAGAATTAAGATCATTAGGCAAAGTATCTTCTTCTTCATCTCTGACGAAGAGGCTACAGTCAGAGTAACAATAGCTGCAGTTAGAAACACAAACGCTCGTACAGGCACTTACACAAGTATATGAAAGTTCAAAAGGAATACAATAATCACTATCATCGCACTTAGTATTATCCCCTGTATAACCACAGGCATAACTGTTATACCCTCCTTGAGGTGTTGAAGAGCAGTTACTAGCGGGCACGCCACAAACCCCTTTTGGAGGAAGCCCTGCACATAAGGTTGTATTCTGGCTGACTGTACATGTATAACTGTTAGTTTCGCAGGCGATAGATCCGCAATCGCCTGTAGTCAGATTAGTGCATTCGCTTGCACTGCAACAATCATGATTCGCAGCATCTGTAGACGTGCAGCTACCGCCTGTACAGTTTGCGCCTTTCCAGTCACCAGCACAGCACATTTCTAAACTCGCTTCACCGTCTATGTTAATTGGGCCTTTCGTTGAGTCATTAGTGCACACTGAGACGCCACCGCTTGGGAAACAGCAGCCACCAGATGAGCAGTCACTTGATCCTGTCAGGTTATCTGCGTCACAGTACCCAGTATCTGCCCTGCAGTAATAATCATAATAATACCAGCTTTGGGTGTTATCATCAACACAGCTATCATAAACCTTATTTGAATCAGCGGGGCAGGAAGCGTTTTGGAACCCTCCAGCGTCCCTGCAGCAGGTCTTACCAGCTTCATCAGTTAGACCAAAACAGTCTTCATCAAGGCAGTCTGTCTTACCGTCACAATCGTCATCTAAGCCATTGTTACATATTTCATTAGTCTTGTTCTGACAAGTCCCCCAAGTATTATTGCCAGTGCATAATTGAGTACCAGTCGCGCAAACACCTAAAGTGTAGTCCTGGCATGCCCGCGTAACATCTTCGTCAATGAGAGTATCGCCATCGTTGTCAATTCCGTCACATTGCTCATCACAGCCGTCGTCTATCCCGTTACCATTGCCATCAGCTCCTAGGCCGCTGCTGCTTGCGCAAGTAGCATCACAATATACTGTGCCATTGTTACATGTGTTTACGATTAATCCATTACATGCTGGTTCAGCAGTGCATCCACCAGCAAAATCACTAGATCTGCAAATGTTCTCCCCTACCCTGTCTTGTGCGGTGCATGTGGCTGAGCACTCATCAGCTATGAAAGCGTTTCCAGCTGCACAAGATACTATGTCTCCTCCTGAAGCTTGTATGCCGTTACAGACTGCTTCAGCGGTGCATCCGTCTCCTGCGCCCAAGCTGCCAGCTGACCTGCAAGTAGTTTCTCCTGCTCTGTCTTGTCCTGTGCATGTAGCTGAGCACTCATCACCTATGAAAGTGCTACCACTGGTACAATAGAGTATATCATCTCCTGAGGCTTTTTCGTCACATGCGGCTAGTCCGTTATAACCTGTACAGTTCGCTTCGCACCTATTATCCGCTGCCGTGTAAGTACATTCTGTGCCGCAGTAACCTCCAGTGTCGATATTTCCTGTGCAGTTAAAAGAGCTAGCAGCCATATCGTCGCATTGTGCTGCTGCTCCGCAGTCAGCTTCGCATTCATTGGCTTCCTGCGAGCTGCATTTGGCCGTTGCTCCGCCCGTGCATCTGAAACAGTATAAACACTGATTTAAATCAGTAACGTCACAAAAATACCTTGTGTCATTTGTCGCTCCAGGATCTTGAGCCGTGGGACAGCATTTGCTGCATCCTGTACCGTTGGATTCGCAACCGCAGCTAACACCGCAACAAGGTAAAGCAGGGACGCTGTATCCGCTGATATTCCAGTAGGCTCCGTCATCAGCATTTGTGCAAGCAGGAACAGTCGGCCCTAACGTGGCAGCTACGAAGTTCTTGCCCGCAGTTTTTATAAAATCGATATTGTTCAAGGCTAAAGCCAGTATTATGAGGTTCAGCGCTAAGAGCCTTATTATCATCAGATGAGGTTTTTTCTTGAAGTTTTTTATAAACCTTTTTAACACAGACTTAGAACTATTTACTAATTCACCTCTTCTTTTCATTATAGTATTACTTAAGATAAGAAGCTAATATTATTTAAAGTTTTTTAACTTAAGAAATGTTAAGTTAAAGTGTTATTAAAGTTTAAGTATAGTAGTATTTCCCTTCACTTTTTTGTGTTCTGTCTTTCACGCTGCCTTCTTTGTTAATCCGTGGCCTGCCAGTCTGTTCCTCTCGCCTTATTGTTATTGATAATTCTTTTAACAGTTTGTTCATCCCTTCTTCCATGCTTAACGGTTTGTGAGCGAATCCTTTGACAGAAGGCTCTCCCTCGAAGACTAGCAGCCTGTGGGATAAGTAGTCCATGAACAACAAATCGTGGTCCACTACTAGCGCGGATGTCCCTTTGTTTTCCATGACATCATTGATGACTTTCGATACTATCAGCCTTTGCTCCACATCCAGGTATGCTGACGGCTCGTCTAATAATGCTAAGTCGTAATCCTGCGAGAGGCATAAGGCTATCGCTACCCTTTGCAATTCTCCGCCGGAAAGTTCGTTTATCTTTTTTGTGAATAACGGTTCTATTTCTAATGGTCTTATTATCAGTGCTTTGTAGTCTTGTATCGCTGCTTGCAGCACGCTCATGACTAGCTCTTCAGAATCAGTTGATATGTACTGTGGTTTGTAAGCTATTTTGAGCTTTAGGTCTACTGTTCCTCGGTCTGGTTGGAGTGTTCCTGCTAAGATTTTTACGAATGTTGTCTTTCCTATCGCGTTCCTTCCTAGTATGCCCAGCACTTCGTTCCTTTTGACGTCTCCTTCGTCAGCTTTTAGGCTGAAAGTGTCCAGCTTTTTGCTGAGCGCAGGCCAATTAGTGAGTGCTGCGAAATGTTTCTTAGAGTCCGGTGATTTCACAGTGAACTTTATCGTCTTGTCCCTGAATCTCACGTTCTCAGATTTTAAGTATCCGTCGAGGTAAGTGTTTACTCCGACTTTTGAGGCCATAGGATGTGACACTACCCCATAGCAAGCGGCTTGGCCGTACATTAAGTGGATTATGTCTGTCATGTAGTCAAGGATTATCAAATCGTGCTCTACCACCATGACTGCTGTTTCTTCATTAGCCATGCTTCTGATGAACTTGGCTATTCTTAGCCTTTGGCTTATATCCAAATAGGAAGATGGTTCGTCGAAATAGTAGACATTAGCGTTCCTTAAGGATGTAGCAGCTATCGCGACAGCTTGCAGCTCTCCTCCAGATAAGGTTTTTATGTCATGGTGTAATATCTTGGTTATTCCTAATTCTTCTGCAGTTTTGTCCAGGCTGTTTTTTTCGTCTACTTTTTTTAGTAGTTGTATTACTTTTCCGCTGTACTGCTTGGGTATGTCGTCTACTTTTTGTGGCTTATATGAGATTTTTATCTTATTCTCTTTGAGCTTTTGGAAATAGCTTTGCGCTTCTGTCCCCCGGAACTTTTTTATCAGCTCGTCATAGCCCGCCTCTTGTTTTGTTCCTAGGTTTGGCTTTAGTATTCCTGCCAGGATTTTTACTGCTGTTGATTTTCCGATGCCATTCCTTCCCATGACTCCTACTACTTCCCCAAATTTAGGGATCGGCAGCCTGTATAATGCAAAGCCGTTTTCTCCGAAGC
>VGLX01000067.1 GCA_016866645.1 Candidatus Woesearchaeota archaeon
CAAAGCTTATGTTTCTTGAGCTGTTATTAACCCTCTTGTCGTTTACCCTTGACGCTATTCCTGACAGCCAGTCTTGAGGTATCCGCTCGCTGCTCTTGAAACAATAATCTAAAGCCAGCAGAGTCTTAGTCGGGTATTTGCTGCTCAAGCTACTGTCAAGATTCTCTACCAAATACTCTAGCAAGGTGTTATCATTTACTGCTGCCATCTTGTACAAGATTGAAATCCTCCAATCGTAGGTCTTCTATGATGTGAAATATCTTCTTATCTGAAGTTACACTGCTCACTTGCTCCATGAAGTTCTCAAAACTAAGCATGTTCGGAAATACTGTCTCTACAAAAAAATCATAACCTTGGCTCGTCCGGTAGACAGAGTTTACGTTAGGGTGCTCTAGCAAGAACTTTTTCAAGGATTCCCGGTCCTTGGACTTCAAGGCCAGGCTTATCCTGATGCTGAATCCTGCATTCTCAAAGCTTAACAAAGAGACGTACTTCTTGATGAGCTTCTTCTCCATCTTCTCAACTTTCTTGAACACGCTGCTCAGCGTAACATTAGTAAGATTCCCTATCTCTGTCAAGCTCCTTCTAGAGTTCTTCCTCAACTCGTCTAGTATGATAAAATCTTCCTGTTTCATTTTCTTTCCCTCCTGTCAGAAGAGCGCTTAAGATTGTTCTTTATCACCACTGCGCCTTTGATACCTAAGTCTTCGCACATCTTCACGACCTCTGCGCCGTGCTTCCTCTTAGCGTAACAATCAGTGTTGAGTATGCTCAGCAGCTGGATCAGCAGGACCTTATGCCTCACGTTCTCATGCTTTCTTATCTTCGAGTAAGCTTCCTTAACTTTTGTTATCCTGTCCTTCCAAAACCAGCACCTCTTCCCGTTCTCTTTGTAATCTCCTGAGAGGATTTCCCCTAAAATCCCTATTTCTGAGGCTGTAGCGTCATTGCTATTTCTTCTTGTGCTGTAAAAGTCGTAAACCCTGCTGTAGTAACCACCACCAGTTATTCTCCGTGGAGATGTACTCATAGAGACTAGCGATGTCAAATCTTTTTTTTTATCCTCTTCCTCTTCAATGTCTAGCGAAAGGGTTTCTTCTACGCTCAGCGCTTCTTTTCTCTCTTCTTTCTGTTTCTTGTATTTCTCAAGGACTTTCTGGTAGTTGGGAAGGTCTTTCAGGTAAGGGTCTTTAACCCCATCGGCTCCGAAGCTGCAAAGCCTTACTTTTTCACCAACCTCTTTGACAAGCTCTTCCTTTTCTAGCTGGATGTTGTTGGTTTCATCAACAATCTCTAACACGGCATGTTTGAACTTCTTATACGCCCTTTTCACATCTTGGTTATAACCCGCCCATACTTCGGCGTCGTAATCGTGACGGAGACGAGGGTTTGATTTCTCTTCAGAATAAGAGTTCTTGTTTATCACAACACTGCTCATGACAAAATACTCTTTGTCCCACTCAACACGTTTGATGTCCTCTATCTTACCTTTGATCACAAGCCCTGTTTTCTTGCCCTCTTCAAAGATATTTACAGTTTCCCCGTTTGTGATAATCTCCAAGTCCCTTATCTTCTTGCCTGTGACCATCTTATTCTTGATCGTGCTGTACCCTTCTTTGAGGAATGAGTCATCGTCACTCGAGTGGAAAACACCATTATAACCATGGCTATGCCAAAACCCTATCACTTCCATGTTCCGCTTGTCTGCTTCTTTTCGGTCGTCTAAGTATTCTCCAGGCCAGCCGTTAGAGGCCGTGACCTTCTGCCCTTTCCATAAATGAATGTCCCTTGCCGTATTATCGTCCCGATTCTTATAATTAAGAAGGGTGCCTAGGCATTCTTTGTCATCTCCGATTATCTCTGAGACAATACTCGAGTAGAGGTTCATCTTGTGAAAGGCTTCTTTAGTGATTTTAACGCTGTTTACTTCCGGTATGTCTTGTATTCTCTCCATAATGGTTTCATTAAGATTGATAATTCCAGTTTTCATGGCATTCACATCCTTTGGTTTTTTTATGGCATAAGCAGTTCAACATAGGGTCTGACATCACAAATTTTAGATTGTCTGCACTTTTTGAGTTGTAAGAGAACTGCTTCTTGTAAAGCGGAGCATATTTTTTGGGAAAAGCTAACGCTTTGGTTTCAGAGGCCATTAGTGAGCCTACAAATGCGTTGGTCATCACAACATTAGAGTTAACAACGTTACTGCAGCTACCGGACTGTGGCGCTTGGCTCTTTTCAACCGCTAAAAGCTTTTGGACATCGTTCTTGCAGCTCAGGCAGTTATAAAAGTCTGCGTAAGCGTCGAAAGCTGTTACAGACCCGTTTATCAGAGGGATGCGATTTTTCACAGCATAGTCATTAAGCATGAACCTATACTGCCAGTTGTCCAAGCAGGAGAATATCACGTCGTACCTCTTAAGCTTAGAGGTGTCTTTTAGGAAGCAAGCGTATGGCCTTATGCATTCTCTTGTCATCCTGTTAATCCTTTCTGAAAGGACATCTGCTTTCTTCTTTCCGACAGACCCGTAATAGAATATCTGCCTGTTGAGGTTGTGATCCTCTACTGTATCCCCATCATATAGGTCTATATTACCCACGCCCATCAAGGCGAGGTTTAAGCACACGTAAGTCCCGATACCTCCTGCCCCTACAACGAGAGCTTTTATCCCTGAGAGGTTGTCTTTTTCTTCTCTGAATCTTATCCCTGAATTGAACCTTTTTTCAGAATGCATAGAGAAGTCGGCATTGCCCTTCAAAGGGTACTCGTTCTCTAAAGGGATTATGGTCTTCCTTATCTCGTCTAAAACCACTGCTGCGATCAGCCCGCTTGTGAAACTCCCTTGTGTGCGACCATCATAGCACCCCAATGAGAAATCGCTTTCTGGCAGCCCCACTATTTTCGGACCTGTCTTTTGGAGTATCAAAGGCCCGTTTTTTTTAGGGGCGTATATTCTTACGCTTGCGTTATTCTCGCTAGATGATGCGCTGATCGTTTTTTTGATGCAGGGTATTTTTTTTGAGATATCTTTACATTTTGTTTTGGAAATCGGGTTGTTGGTGAGGTCTACTAAAACATCAGGCTTGCCTACCAAAAATTCTAGTATCTGGCTGTTGACAGAAACGAGCTTTGTCTCATCGTTCATATCTTTAACCTTCCGCTCTAAACCGTCGCACTTTTGGCCTTTGAAGCTTTTCAGTAAGAACTCGTTAGGGTCGTTTTGGTATGCTGAATTGTCGATTACGCTTATGTTCTTTATCCCGAGCCCGGACATGTAGGCGCATAAATAATTTGTTATGCTGCCTGCTCCGATTATCGTGACATTAGCGTTCCCTAATTTTTCCTGGTCGAATACTGCCTGCCTGCTGTAGTCTCTCATAAGTTAGTCACCTCTTTATCATCAAAATCGGTTATCTCTAGGTTTTCCCAGAACTTCTCTGTTAAGGGGTGCCAAGCGCCATCAACCCCGTAATACCCGCTCAGTATCATCCGTTTCCCCTCGTCTAGAAGTATCCTGACAGAATCCTCAAGGCTTTTTCCTTGAACGGCTCTCCTGTAATCGTATTTTCCGTTACATATCCTTTGGTAAGGCTTAGGCTCAAGAGAGGGCAGCGCAGGGTGGATGTAAGGGTTTGTCACCACCGGGTCGCTCCAGGTGATGCTGTTGCCTTGTTTTGTCAGCTTGACGCCTATTGAAGCTTCCCCGAACCTGTAGCTTTTTCGGGTTTTTGGCTCTTTTAGTATGTAGGGTTTTCGTATCCTTGTAATCGCAAAAAACCCTTTGTTGCTTATCTTCATGCCTAGCTCTTCTTTGATGTCGTAGAATTCTCCCTTGCTTATTATGTCCAGGATTTCTTTCTTTTTGTTCAGGCCTTCGATCTTGTTGACAAGCGAGCCTTTCCCGTTGGTGAGGTCTTTGTATACCTTCTCTTCTATGCGCTTTAAGTATTTCTGTTCTAGCTCTTCAACGTTTATGCCGAGGTATTCGCCTATGCTGTGATCCTGGTTATTTGCCCTTATGTTAAACATGCCTTTTTTTCCTTTGTCTAATGAGTAGAACTTCCCTTGCAGTATGAAGCAGTCAGGCTTGACCAGGCTTTCTATTAAGCAGCTGTTGCTGTGTGAGCTGATAATCTTTATTTTTTGGCTTTCTTGCTTGCTCTTCTTGATGACATTGTAAAGCACGAACTCCACCAGCTCTATGTCTTTTCCAAGCTTGTGGTAGTCTTCTCCTAACTCTTTTTCGTTTGATAAAAGATTTTTGATAACTTTGTTCCCGTACTCTTTAAGCTCTGTTTCGTTATTCCTGAAATACAGCCCTTCAAGTTTTGAAAGCCTAATCCCCTCGCTGAAATAGAACTTTTGGCCATTCGCTTTTAGGTAAGGCGCATTTTTACATGACCGGTCGTTTGTATAGACAGTATGGTCTATTAAGAGCGCATCGCTCCCTTTAAAGAAGCCGTATAAAAAAGAAGGAGGGGGGTTCATTTTCCCCCTACGGCCGGATTCAGCCTTACTACTATGTCAAGATAGTCTACCTTGCAGGTCTCTTCGCCGTTCTCGATGTCCCTCTCTATTATGTACTCTTTCACTTTGTCGTCTAAGCCCATCACCATGCTCCCTTCGTTGTTGACATTCCTCAAGTTTTGGCCGGTCTTTGGGTCGTATACTAAGATCTGCAGCTCTTTGCTTGGGCCTTGCTGGGATATCTTGTCTCTTACGCCGTTCGCTATCTCTTGGTATTTCTGGTCTTCAGAACCTAGGGCTTGCTCTACGATGGAGTCTATCACTTTTTTGAAAGTCCCGCTCTTGTAGATTTCGCTTTCTTCTCCGAAGTTGACGTATATGCCTTGTCCGTATCTTTTCTTTTCTGCTGTTGCTACGGCAAGGCTTTCACTCGTGTTCAGTCTTGCTAACAAGTTGCTCATTTTGGTCTTAACCTCCCTGGATTGTTCATGCTTGTAATATGGGTAGCTGTTTTAATATGGGTTTTTGGAAGAAACGCGACGGGATTGCGTCCGGTTCGGAAAGTTTCCAGAATTTTTGTAATGCTTTACGGTTCTGGAAGAGGGTTGTGGAAGATTTCCGGAAAAAAGAGGGGAAATAATCCGTTTTTGTTACCTTTCAGAGTGTTGTTTAAGCGATAATCTACCGGAGTAAAGTCCCGATAATGCGACAAGAAAGTCCCGCTCGTACAACGGGAAATGAGTCCCAGGTTTGCAACACGGAAATTTTGCTGTTTCATGATTTTTGGGCTTGGAAGGGCGAATCCTGATTGAAAAGTCCCGCGAATGCAACAGGGTTTAGTTGAGCCTCGATTGTGAAAAAGGATTTGTTGGATGTGGGTGCGAAGCGCGGACAAAAACGTAGAAAGGTTTAAAACCCCGTATTTTAGTCCTTTAAGGCTATGAACAAGTGGCTTATTGCTTTATTGTTTATTGTAACCCTTTTATTAGTCGGTTGTAAAATTCCTACGGGAAATGCTGTACTTGAAAAAGAATCATTGTGCAACAAACCTTATTTTGAGTTTATGAAAGGGCAGTGTTGTTTAGATTCTAATAACAATCAGATTTGTGATAAAGATGAAATAATAATACAATCAGAAGAAAAAAAGGAAGAAACCCAAAATGTCCAAACTGAGTCAAATAAAATAGAATATTACTGGTTTGATTTCGAGGTTATGGGATTATTCACGGATTATGATTACAGCCATAACAAGAAGGAGTTTACTGTAGAAGAGATCAGTTATAAAATCGTGAACCAAGAAAGCGAATTAGACAATTTAAGGATGAAAGTAGAGATTTACCAAGATGGTAAAAAAATTGTTGAGTCTGATGACTTCTTACTTGAAAAAGAACCCGTACAATCCGGAGAAACAAGACTAGGCATGGCTTATGTAGGATTAAATGCGTACCTCTCTTTGATAGGAACGAAAGACATCCCTTTGAAAGTAAAAATTATTGTATACCAAAAAGATTACTCTATTGAACTTAGCTATAGTTACACTATCAAATTTGAAGATGGGCGAGTATACCTCGTAAATCCTTCATCTTCAAGTTTCTTATTTGATTTCGAAACTGTTCCATCAAGATTTTCAACAGACGGCTTAATCGAGTTCATGACAATTAGGCGTTCAACAGACTATATTGATTACAGGATTAAGAACGTAGGTTCAAAACAGGTTAATAGGGATTTTGTATTAGATTATTATTGTAAAAAAGAAAAAGGTGCTTCATTTATGATAAATGACTACTACTCTTATTTACATATGTTATACCTCTTTAAAGTACAAGATGAGTTTTACCAAGCGATACCAACGATAATCAATCCAGATGAAAAAATAGAAAAACAAATACCTACGCTCTCTTGCGATAGCCACGTTTTATTGCTTAGAAAAGGGGGCGAGTATTACGTTAGATCTTATTAAAAACGTAGAAAGGTTTAAAAACTTGTTTTCTTAATAAAATTTTATGGGATATATTCATAAAAGCGGTGGAAATGTAGACTTTGGAGACAAACCAAGTCAAGATGGCGAATCCAGAGTAAAAGACTTCGATGTACTATCTTTGCAACAAGAGAAAAAGAACAAGGAACGAGCTGAAAGAAATTATAATCAAGCAATAAAAGAGTGCGAAGAAGAAAATAGGAGAATTGAACTGGAGAACCAAAGAAGAAAAAAAGAGTGGGAAAAAAGTTGTGAAGAGTGGAACAAAGAGTGTCACGCTTTATGGCAAAACCACTTTAAAGATGCTTCTAAATGGGAAGAAGAGTGTAAAAAAATAAAAAAGAAACATTCAGAAGAAAAACTGAGATTAGAAAAAGAATACGAAAAAAGTTTAAACGATTGGAAAGATAATTGTAAAAAAATAGAAAA
>VGLX01000068.1 GCA_016866645.1 Candidatus Woesearchaeota archaeon
TTAAGCTTTTTTTCTTTTGAAGTACACGAACCATCCTATGTTGATGGCTATTAGGGTTATTATCAGTATTATGACTAGGCTGTTGGTTTTAGGCTTAGAGGCTGGAGGCGCGATTGCCATACCTGTGGTTAACAATTGCGTATCTATGCCGTCACTTCTCACAGTTGTCCTTATAGGCTGGGTCTTCTGCTTATCCTCATATCTTAAGGTTATCGAGCCGTCATAAAAGCCTTTCTCTACTTTTTCAGTCTCCCAGAACGCTTCCAGATCTTTCTGCTCTTCAGGCTGCAGGTTCTTCCTGTTGCTGTCTATGTCCATGACTTGTTTTCCTGTCTCGTCTTTCAGTTCCATCTCTCCGTAAGCTTCTTTGATAAGGTCACCGCCTATGTTCTCCACCAGTATCTGGAACTTCGCCACTCCTCCGAGCTTAAAGTTCTTGACGGTTATGTCATGGAGTTTTAGGAAGAAGCCCCCGATTATAAATTCTTTTTCCAGACTAGCTGTGCCGCCGTCATAGCTCAAGACAGCCTTAGCTTTGAACTTCCCGGCTTTATCCGGCGTCCACCTTGCGACTAGCTCTCTCTTATTCCTCACGTTTAATGATTTCTCATCGGTCGCTAATGTCGTGACTTTTGTTCCTGCGCTGTCGTACACGTCTATCTTCGCGCTTATGCTGCCTATATCCTCTTCACCTACATTCTCGGCGGTTATGGCGAATACGGTCTCTTCACCTACTTCACCCTCGGATATGAACATCTGCGACTGCACATATTTCCCCTTGTACGGCGCGTTGACGATAAGCAGGGATACCACTTCTATGGAAGCGCCTACTGATATGGGCGCGTCGGTGTCTTCGGCGCTTTTAGTCTCTCGTATCTTAAGGAAAGTCTGGTGGGTCCCTGGCTTGCTTAATGCTCCCGGCAGCTTCACTTTATAAGATAAAGGTTTTGAGCCGTCTGCTTTTGTGAAATCAAGCCTAGCGTTTTCTAGGGTTATATAGTCTTTCAAGTCGCCTTCGACTAAGGCCAAGACTGTGAAGTCTTTCTGATCGTTGTTTATCACGTTAATGGTTATAGCAGTCTCTAGGTTAGGCTCGAAGTCTAGAGTTACCTTGCCAGGAGTCACTCCTAATGAGAGGGCTGCTGGGACTAACAAAAGCGTTACCAGCGCCAGCAGGATTATCGTCTTATTCATATTGCCTCGCGCTAACCTCGGTTGTTTCATTCTCTAGTTTAACGACCTTGTCTATTTCCAGGACTGCTGCTCCTGTAAGCTTCGGTTTCATGGCTAGTTTTACCACGACGTTGCCGTCGTTCCTTAATGTCACGATGCTTTCCCTTTTTAGAGACACAGTCGGTGTTATCGTAAATTTTTGCACGCCTGTTTCCTTAAAGCCTATGACTTTCCAGTAGTAAGTTCCTGCAGCCAAGTCCTGCTCTGGAACGTACGTGTTGCCCTTTACCTTCGCGACTATCGGGGTAGAGAAATCCGCATTGTCATCGATAAGTAAGGTGTACGTGATGATTGGCAAGCCCTCCCATCTGAACTCCGGACTTCTTTGTAATATATCCCCCGAAGGGCTTACCTGAGTTATCGTTGCGAGGTTCACGAATAGGTAGAATAGTATGACCGCCAGGATGTTTATCAGTATCAAAATCTTTAATTTCATAAAGCAACCCACCCCGTGATTCTCACAGTGGACCCTTTAGCTCCGGTAGATTCTCCAGGCGGCACCTCAATCCTTATGTCTATTTCTGCCTCGTCCATGATATCGCTGTAGTTAAGCTGCCTGATGTTAGCAGAATCGTTAGTCAATGGGAGGTTGAACCATGTTGGCAGCGTTGCTGAATGCGACCAGTTGAAAGAGCCGTTCTCCTCAGCGTAAGATTCGTAAGCTGTCGCGTTGTCAATCCAGTACTGGAAATAAGGCGATACTATCTGCTGGGTGTCCCACAGCCAGTCAGCAGATGTTTCTACTGTTATGTTGAAGTCTGTCAAGACGTTGCCGTCGTTCCTTACCCTGAAAGGCAGCGGGCTGTTGTCTGATGTATCATTGACATCCCCTATTGACACACTTCCGAATTCCATGGTCTTGTTGAAAACCGTGAACATGACTGTAGACGGAACGTAGAAAGTCCAGTTCTCGCTCCAGCCGCCCCATTCTAATCCGTCGTAAGCTCTCACCCTCCAGGTGTAGTTCTGGTCTGCGATGGCTTCAACCATCGAGATGTACTCTGTGATGTTCGTCCCTTCTGCTATACCAGTGATGTTGAACTCTCCTTCCCCTGTGAAAGAAGTGAAGTCAACAGTGTCAGGATTACAAGTGGCAGGGTTGCTGGTTCCGCACTGCTTCACCTGGATGTTGTATGTCAAAGGGTCGCTGTCAGGGTCTGTGGTGTTGAGCCATTGGAAAGTCAGAGTCCTGTTGAACAAAGTGGCATTGCCATGGTAAGGCTCCAAGAAATACTCATTCGATACGTTGTCCGGCGGAGAGTTCGGGCGTGAGCAGCACACTTTCGTGTCGTAGACTCCGCAAGTGCTCACATGAGCATCAGTAAGGTTGTCAGCTCCGCTCGACGCCATGCTTAGTAAACAAGAATAGTTCGCCTCGCAAGAAGCTTCCCTGGTAACATTGCATGTGGTAGTGTAGCCTGTGGCAGCCATGCATGCGCTGTTAGTGTATTTTAAAATTCCTGGGAGCCCTCTTTGGTAATGCGCCAAGACTTCGCTAGCTGATAAGCTCCGGTTGTAAATCGCGACCTCGTCGATGGTGCCGTTGAAGTACCTCGGCCATGTTCCTATAGGGGCGCCTGCGCCGATGCTTAAAGGATTCGTAGTCTGTGTGTACGTTCCTGATACTACAACTGGCGAGCCTGCTACTTCAGCACCATTAACATAAAGCCTGTAATTAGACCCGTCATATGTTGTTACGACGTGATACCACGTGTCAAAAGAAGTGTAATTATAAGCTATGTTTCGCCAATCGCCGATATGCAGATAATGAGATGTTACAGTATCTTCATTAGAAAGTTCCCAAACGAATCCTGCATCATTTGTTCCCGGCCTTTTTCCGATAATGTCCATATAATCTGCTGTAAATCCTGTAATCTTCATCCACATCTCGATAGATATATAAGAAGGGTTTAATATCCCGTTTCCTGTGTCTGCTACTTGGACGTAACTGTTCGTCCCTTCGAATATGAACGCTCCGTTAATTCTTCCATCAGGCGTCCAGTTAGCTCCGCCATACACGGTCCCGTTGTTCCCGTATCCGCTGTAGTCGTAAGCGTGCGTGTCGTTTATGTCGTAGTTCGAGTCGTTGTCAAAATGGAATAGCAGCATGTATCCTGGGTCGTAGTCCGGTGCTTGCACGTGCGCGTTAGTAACTGCTGAGAGGTTCAGGAATGGCGTGCCGCAGGTGTTAAGTATTACGCCTGGGTTGTTTGTTGAGTTGCAGCACAGCAGCTGAGGATAAGTGGCTTCTGACGTGTTCTCTGCATGAGCGTTGTCACGGCCTAAGGTGTCGTTCTTCAAGTAGAGCAATGCTGTTCCTGAGTTCGTGCATGATGCCGTGTCTACCTGGCAGTTCAGGTCTCCGTAAGTGTTTATCACGGTGAGCATGAACAGTATTATGAATGCTAGCGTTATCATCGACGCTGTTTTGCCTTGCCTTGTTATCTTGTTCATCTTCTTTTTTGTGCCGCTCTTTGGTATGTCGTCCAGATCGTCCTCTGGTCCCTGTTTAAGAGCGTTGCTATTTCCTTGTAGCTCAATCCGTGGGTCTCTTTGAGGTATATGGTGACGTGCTCTAATGCGCTTAGAGTGCGGTCGGATAGAATCGTTACCGGTATCGAGTATCCTGTCGTAGGAGGCGTTTTCAGCTTAAGGTTTTTTACCTCTTTCAGGTGCTTGGTGATGGTTTCTAAGGTCTCTATCGTATCCTTGTCGAAGATCTTGGATAATGCCTGCTCTTCCTGCAGGAAGCTCAGGACCAGGTCTTGCTTGGTTATGTTGTGGCTTTTCAGCTCGTCTATTATCTGCTTTATCCTCTCGTTAGAACTCTCAGCTGTTTTTTTCAAAACGTTCACCAGTTTTTCTTACTTATTATGTAAGTGCCTTCTTATTTAAATGTTTTTCCCATATTGTAGGTATGTGTTAGCCTACTATGTAAGTAACAGCAGACATCTCGGTTTATAAGGACCGGAAGGCTTTTATACATGGTTACCTAATAAGTAACTATGATTTGTGAGATTCCGCAGTATGGATTGAGGGCCTATGCCTTGTTCTTTTCGAAGCATGGCTCAAGAGAAGAGTTCAAACAGTCCGAATTAGACTGGATTGTAGGGCAGAGCATGAAAAAGAAAATATTCGCTTTGTTATTGAGATCCGGATGGATAACAAAATCCTCAAAAGATTCTTACAGGTGCACAAGCCCGGAAAACGTGATGAACGGGTTATTTGAGTTTAAGTTGCCCACCATTATAAAAGAAGCAAAGAAGGGATACGCTTTCACAGGCCTATCCGCTGTAGAGATATGGTCAGACTTCTCATATGTCCAAAGAAGCAGGGAACGGTCACCTTATTTTATAAAAGTATTAAAAAAAGACTTGACCTACTGGAAAGAGTTTTTCAACAGGCACAGGATACCTTATTATATCAACCAAGGATCAACCATAGGCGAGTATGCAATATTAATCCCCGTACAAGCTATAACAAATGAAGAAAAAGACGGGATAAAAGTCGAAACGTTGAAAGAAACCTTAAGGTTATCAAAAAGCAACGATATGCATTTATACGCTTATGATTACATAAAGAAGAGATATGGAACTGCTGCAACTCAGAGAGCATGAAATATTCCAGACGCTGAAAAGCATCAAGGAATCAAGATTCGTAGTTATCGGCGGCTACGCGGTAAGCTCTTACACCCTCCCCAGGTTCTCAGTAGACTGCGACATCATCGTCGGAGATGAAAAAGAGCTGAACAATGTAAGCAAAAAACTCCTAAGCATCGGCTACGAGAACAAAAAGAGCAAAGAGCAAAACCTGCCATACCACAAAAAGTTTGAAAGATTCAAAAAAGAAATAGCGCAAGGGTTCAAAGTGAGCGTAGATGTCCTTGCCAAAGAGGTGCTTGACAGGCAAACGAATGCGAAGTTCTCTGCAGAATGGGTGTTCAAAAACTCACGGAAAAAGAACCTAAAAGGGCGCACAGTCTCAGAAGGATTATACCTCAGGATTATAAACCCGGATGCATTATTTGTCATGAAACTCGTAAGCTACAGGCCGTCAGACATCAGGGACTGCTTCATGCTCGCGACATCAATCAATGATAAAAAGTGGATAAGGCATGAAGCCTCAGAAAGGTGCGATTTTGACGAAAGGTTCTCCAAGCTTAAAGATGCAATATGTTCCAAACAGTTTAAGGACAACCTGCAAGGCATCTTCGGATTTATAGAACAGAAAATATTTGACAAGCACAAAAAGCTAGTCCTACGATTAGAGGACAAATCTGATTAAAGAAAAAGACAACACTAAAAAAAGATTCTCCCCTTTTTTCCTGCCTGCTGAGAAGCGCCCTTACTACTGAGCCTTGCCCGTCGTCAAGTCAACCTTGTAGTCGACAGTCCTGACCCTAGCCTCTTGGACGCATCTGGCTTCTACGCACTGGTTCAAAGCCTGCTGGTTTATCGCGCTCAGAGGGACTAGCTGCTCCTTGCCGTCTACCACAACCTTGCATACTGCCTGGTTGTCAGTGTTAGGCATGATATAACAGTTGCTGTTGATCCAGTCCTGGGCCGTTATAGCCTTGTCGCAAGCGTACTGAGAGCAAGCCCACTGCTCTTCCTCCTTGACTATGAAACCTGTGTAGTTCAGGAAGCTGAACAGTACCAAGCCCCCTATCAGCACGAAAGCTATCACCAATGACTTGCTTATCCTGCTTTCTGCCATTTTAAGAATTAGTAATGCGCAACGCGTTTATAAAAACTATTGTAATAGTCTACAACCTTGCCAGGATCTAATCTTTCGCCTGAAAACTTAGGGGATTATCGATTTTATCTTTTTTATAAACCTTTTAGGGTATGTTTTCAGGTAAGAATCGAGTTTTTTCTTATCAATCCTGCACCTTAAATTTTTGACCGTTTCTTCAGTCATCCTCTCATTGAAATAAACCATGTCTATGAACGTTTTTTCCAAATCAGAATACGGGAGATAAAATTCTCCTTGTTTAGAATACTCGAATCCGAAGCAATATCTTTTTTCTATCCTCCGTATTAAGACATTTGTCCCGAGGACGGCCCTTACTCCCGGCCTTATCTTCCTTGTTGTTATTATAACCGGCACGATTTCTTGCTCCCACAGGTCATGGAAGCTTAACGCATCTTGTAAGCCTAAGTAAGCTGGCTTGAAGCAGAATACTGCAAGCGAAGGATCGTCGTGTGATGTGTAATACCCTTTTGTCAGCCTTTTTATTTTTCCTTGCTTGACCATGTTTCTCAGCAACTGCTTCGTGTACTGTTTGACTTTATGGGTTTTCTCAACTATTCTTTTCACAGAGTTCGTATCTACAACAAAACTCTTATCGAATAATTTTTCAACTTGCCGTTTATGCGTTTCTTTGCCCATTTTTTTTGCTTTAGGTGAACCTCTTAATGTACTTTATCATGCCTTTGACGTCTGGCGTTATTCCTTCTAGTATCAAAACTTTTAGTTCTTTCTCATCTTCTGGCTCCTTGAACTTGGTGAACAAGAGTTCAAGCATAGGGACGACTTTTCCTTTATCGGT
>VGLX01000069.1 GCA_016866645.1 Candidatus Woesearchaeota archaeon
GCAGTAGCCGTTATTCACTGTCTGGTCTCTTGAGCCTACGCACTGTAGGAAGAATATTTTCTTAGGCTGTTTGCCGTTTATCTTCAGGTCATCTTTAGACAACTTCTCTTCTAATTCCATGCTGGTTATTACGTTTTCATATTTGCCATATCCTAGTTCTGGCTTTTGTTTAGCATCAAAAACGTCATATCCTGTAGCGACGATGATTACGCCTGTGTTTATTTCTGTTTTTTCTCCGTTCTTGTTCACGCTTATCTTGAAATTGCCTAAGCTGCCTTCCACGCATTCTATCTCAGAGTCTAAGTAGACTTCTGCGTTATTGTTGGATTTGAGGCTTTCTATCTTTTTTTGGAGTATCAGATTGTAATCGTTAAGGTTGGTGTAAGTCTTGTTGAGCTTAGTGACGTTACCGCCTAATGCACCAGTCTTTTCTACAAGGTAGACTTTGAATCCTGATTCTGCTATGTCTAATGCCGCTTCTACTCCTGTGACTCCTCCTCCGATGACTAACGCCGACGGTATTACACTCATGGTCTTTTCTTCTAATGGCATTAACAGCTTGGCTCTAGCTATCGAGGCGCTTATAGTCTCTTTGGCTTTCTCAGTAGCTTTTGCTTTGTCTTCGTGGACCCAGGAGCACTGTTCTCGAATGTTTGCTATTTCTAGAAGGTAAGGGTTGAGTCCTGCTGCCTGCACCATTTTCCTGAAAGTTGTTTCGTGCATCCTTGGTGAGCAAGCTGCGATTACTATCCGTTCTAACCCTTGTTCCTTGATATCTTTTTTTATCATATCCTGGCCGGGGTCTGAGCACATGTACTGGTAATTCTTAGCTACTGCCACTCCAGGTATTTGCTTAGCGTAAGCTATCACTGATTCTACGTCTACTTTAGAAGCTATGTTGGTGCCGCAGTGGCATACGTAAACCCCTATTTTGGTTTTGCTCATTTTTTCTTAGCTATCCTCTTAGCCGCTAAAGCTGCTGCTCCGCTGGCTTGTGCTACAGCGTCGGGAATGTCTTTCGGGCCTTGGCAGCATCCCGCCAGGTAGACGCCGTCTACGTTGGTGTTGATTATGTCTTGAGGGTCTTTTTCCGCATAGAACTTGTCAGGCGTGTGTTCTAATCCCAACATCTCACTTAGGGCCTTAGAGTCTTTCCTAGGCATTATGCCTGTTGCTAACACCACCAAGTCTGCTTCTTCCTCATAAATCTCTCCTGCAAGGGTATCTTCTGCTTTAACGACTACTTTGTCATCTTTCTTATAAATCTCTGAAGGCAATCCTCTCCTGTAAACGACTCCTTCTTTCTGCACTCGTTCGTAGAACTCTTCGAATCCCTTACCAAAAGCTCTTATGTCGATGTAGCATATCGTGACTTTAGCGTCAGGTATTTTGTCTCTTACCAGATGAGCTTGCTTGGCAGTGTACATGCAGCATACCCTTGAGCAGTACTCATTGTTTACCGTGTGATCTCTTGAGCCCACGCATTGCACGAACACTACGCTCTTGGGCTTCTTGCCGTTTATCAAGATATCTCCTTTCGTCGGTCCTGAAGAAGACACTAATCGCTCGAATTCTAATCCGGTGATCACGTTATCATATTTTCCATATCCTAACTCCGGCTTTTGTTTAGCGTCGAACAAGTCATAGCCAGTAGCGACGATTACTGCCCCAACTTTTACCTCTAGCATCTCTTCTTTCTGGCCAAAGTCTATGGCCCCTGCTTTGCAGGCTTCTTTGCATTTGGGTGATTTTCCGCACTTGCCTTTCGTTACCGTCAAGCACCGTTGAGGGTCTATAGTGTACTTTAACGGGACTGCTTGAGGAAATGGCACGTAAGCTGCCGATCTTTTGCCTTTGCTCTCATCGAACTCGTTAGGTATCTTCCCTTTCAAGACGCATGCCTCTGCGCAAGCGCCGCAACCTGCGCATTTTTTAACGTCTACGTATCTCGGATTTTTTTTGATGACTGCTTTGAAGTTAGTGCCGTCTTTCTCTATGCTTTTTATCTCAGAATAAGTCAATAGTTCTATGTTCGGATGGTTTCCCGTTTCCACCATCCTGGGAGTGATTGTGCAAGCTGCGCAGTCCAGCGTTGGGAAAGTCTTGTCAAGCTGCGCCATCCTCCCTCCGACGCTCGGAGTCTTTTCTACAAGGTAAGTCTTGAAACCTTTTTCGGCCACCTCTAAGGCTGCTTGCATGCCGGCTATTCCGCCGCCTATCACTAAGACTTCAGGTATTATGTCCTCAAGACTTTTTTCTGACAAAATGCGTCCCTCGTTTTTTATAAAGCTATAACGATTCTATGAGTATTTCCGAAATGTCCTTTACTTGTATCTTGCCCTCCAGGTCTGCGGTTTTGACAGCGTCCTCCAGGGTTAGCATGCAGAACGGGCAGCTAACAGCGATAATCTCTGCGCCCATGCTTACTGCATCCTTAACTCTCGTTTCTGATAGCCTTGTTGTTGACTCAGTCTCGATCCACATCCTTCCTCCGCCGCCTTCGCAACACAGGCTTTTCTCTCTTGACCTGTCGAACTCGACGAAATCTATTCCCGGTATGCTTTTGATTATCTCTCTTGGCTCGTCAAATATCTTGTTCTGTTTCCCTAAAAAGCAAGGGTCATGATAGGTGATTCTCTTTTTCATCTCTTTAGTTATCTTCAACTTTTCTTCTTTTATTGCTTTAGCTATTATTTGCGTGTAATGGAAGACTTCCACCCCTTCAAGGTTGTACTCATTCTTGAACGCGTTGTAACAGTGCGGTGAAGTGGTTATTATCCTCTTGATATTGTTCTCTTTAAGCGCTGATTTTAAACCTTCAGAAAGCTCTTCGAAAAGACCTTCTTCCCCTAACCTCCTTATCTCGCTTCCGCAGCAAACCTCTTCCGTACCTAAAATCCCGAAATCTGTCCCTGATTTTGTTAAACAACCTGTTAAAGATTTTGCTACGTTTTTTACCCGGTTGTCATATGAAGGTACGCATCCTACATAGTAGAGTGTTTCTGACTCTGAAGCCTTCTTTACAGGCATTCCTTCTGTCCAGTCCGCTCTTTTCTGCTTAGGCATATTAAAAGGGTTGCCATACTTGTAAGCGCTTTCTAAAGCGTCTATAACCGATTTAGCAATGTGCCCTTCTTCTATCATATACCCTCTTAAAGCCCTTATCAGCTTTGAAGGCTCTAAGCCCCGAGGGCATCTCTCAGCGCAGGTATTGCAGGACGTACACTCCCAGATTTCACTTTTCTCTTCAATGTATTTCGAGACATCATGTAACAAAGTCTCTCTCATGAGCTTTCTAGTGTTCAGTTTTGATTTAGAAGATACTGGGCATCCAGCTACGCATTTACCGCACTGTAAGCAAACTGATAGTTCATACTCCTTTTTCAAGTCTTTTTTTTCTTCCACAACAACCCACCCCTCTTAACCTTAGGATTCTTAAGGGGTTTATTAATATTCCTATAAAAAAGAATATGATAAGATTTAACACAATATTACAGATTAAGAAAAGAAGAGACAGCCTTTAAAATTAAATGTTTAGAGCGTTATTTTATCTGGCTTTTTATCTTCTTCCACTGGTCTTCCGCTTTTTTCAGGTCGTCTTCCCTTATCGTGAAATCTTGCGGCTTAGTCTCAGGATCCTTTCCCTTAGGCGCCAGCATCTTCACTGGCTGCGGGATAGAATCGTTGCTATTAGCTTTCTTAAGCATGAACTTCACGAATTCGTTGTGTTCTGTATTTCCCATAACTAAAATAATTGCCTGTTTGAATATATAAATATAGTTAATCTGTAAAATGCTAATTAAAACATTATTTTTTTAAAATTTTTAGAATGATTGAAGCATTATCTATACTTTGTAAGATAAAAATTTAAATACAACCTCTTGGTATTTTGATAACATGGAAATGCTGATAAACCTCGCCAAGGATGACGTTACTGACCTTAAAAAAGCGATAGAAATTCTCCAACAAGTGATAGTCAACAAGGAAAACGGAGAATACTTCGCGACAGGCCTGGAAAGGTTCAACGTCGACAACCCGAGGGCGAACCCTAGTAAGCTATCATCTCCTCAGGCCCAGAAGATGCTTGAGCAGGAGAAGATGATGAAAGACGTGGATATTTCTAAGATACTCGAGCGGAAGTATAAGAGAAGATTCTGAACAGTTTGATTAAGTAACTTTTTACCCTAATTAGAAGGTTCTATCGGTTGACTCTGTTTAGTCTGAATAATCTTATCATCTTCCATAGTACTCGTGCTACACCCCATACGTCCCGGGTGAGGAATCTTATGATACTTTCATCAGAAGGGTAGTCAAATATCCTTTCTGTGATTCCGAACTTCACGCCAAAATTCTCTATATCATAAAGCGCTACACCTGCCTCAACTCGTTTCCAGAAAGTATTCTTCCAGTGGGTTTCGTACTCTTTGAGCGTGCTTATACTGAAATCATTTTGGCTAATCGCTTTTGAGGCTATACTTCCTGCGATGATTCCGGATTTCAGCGCTAGATAATTCCCTTCTCCGACCCCTGCGTGGATGAAGCCTGCTGCTGTCCCAGCAACAAGGACCCTGTCTGCATAAGCTTTCTTTATAGGTCCTGAAACAGGGAGTACTCCGCCCAGTTCCTTTTCACGCTTTAAGCCTGAGAAACCGTACTTTTGCATCAGTTCATTAAACGCTTTTTTCGCATCCTTAAACTCACCAGCATAGCCTATGTTGACTTTGCCTTTGCCTTTCGGAAACGCCCACAAAACGCCGAGTTTTTCTGCATCAAAAATAGTAAACATTCTCCGAAACACCTAGCGGTTCTTCTAAAACCAAGAGAAAATTTTCGAAGACAAAATACCCTCACAACAATTCATCCCCGCAGCAAGCTGACGGGGTATTCATATAAAATAAAACTTTTTCTCATCGAGCTTGAAGCCATTGTAGATACCGCCGTAACAAGCCACTAAACGTGGATTACTCCCTGTCAGCCCGAGTTTTTTCTGCAGGTTATGATTAGGCCCTGTCGCTATGATTACAAGCTTTGTGCGGAAATCCCCTTTTGCGGTAATCACATCCACGCAGTCGTTATTGACGATTATATCCTTGCATAAAACACCGCATCGGATACGGCTCATCACAGGCTTAGCGAGCCAACGTTCGAAAGCAGGCTTGTCAATCTGGAAATACGGTTCATAAAACCCCCTCTGCTTGCCGTTGTAGATTAGCCTATGCTCACTTATCTCGTTTAATACAAACGGATAGTCAAAGCGTCCGAAAATCTCAACAAAATCACGCTTCCCTATGCCCTCACCGCACTGCAAAGGCTCGCCTACTCTTTTTCTTATGTCTAAACAGATAAAATCAGCGTCTGTCTTATTCAATTCACGAGCGGCCATCAAGCCAGCTTGCCCGCACCCTATGATTATCACGTCATACATGATAAGAAGATAAGGCTTTAAGTTTTTTAAAAAGTTTTATATTTCCGGATGTTTGTTACAGTTACTGCCGATTACTGTCATTACACATTATTCCAGACCCTTTCTTATCAAAAAGTATTTATAGTGTTAACCCTTAATACTGGGCTATGGCTAACTATAAGATACAGCACGACCGGGAAGGTTGCATAGGATGCGGCGCATGCGCTGCGGTCTGCCCAGACAACTGGGATCTGAAACCAGACGGCAAATCTGCTCCTAAGAAAGTAGACATTAGCGAGGATGAGTTCGAGTGCAACAACAACGCAGCTACCGGCTGCCCGGTGAACGTGATACACATAATCGACGTGAAAACGAAGAAGAAGATCATTTAAGAACAAAAAAATCGGAGGTGATTTTTTGAGATGAGTTGCGCTAAAGTAGTAGAGCTAATCGGCTGTTCTAATAAGAGCTTTGACGACGCTACTAACGAGGCTTTCAACAGGGCTAAGAAGACAATCCGGGGGATAACTGGCATGAAAGTCGTAGGACAGAGCGTCAAAATCGAGAACAACAAGATAAAAGAGTACAGGGTAAACCTCAAACTGTCTTTTGGTGTTGAGTAAACCCTTATTTTTTTATGTTTTTTAGCAAGAACTTCTGAACTTCTTCTTTTTTGAAGTCAGGATAAGTCCTGTGAGTAGTAACGTATGCCCCGTTCTCGAACTTCAGAGTAAGGTGTGCGTAGACGTTAAGCCCTAGGTCTTGCTTGTATGCGCTTTTCTTATTGCTCGCTAAGACCAGCTCTTTTTCTGTCAAGTAACCTGGGTCGATGTTTACTCTTCTCTTGCTGTTTATTCTGTACTTGTCTTCTATAATGTCCGTGTATCGTTTTATCTTAGCTAGCTTGTTTTCGGTTATTATCCTTTCAAAAGACAGTATGGTCTTTTTCAGGCCTTTGCCCATCTCCTCTTCGTAGTAGCTCGTGACGTTGAAGTCGTAAGTCACGCTGTCGACTATTCTCCCGAAGCTCTCTTCCAAGCCTTTCCTGACCTCTTCGAAAAGCTTCCCGTCAGAATACATCACGCATATGATAAGCTTAGCCATATAAGCAGAATCTTCCCCTGTTTGAGGTTAATAAACCCTTCGTTGAGATACAGTCAACTTGTCGTCATCTCTTTCTCTTTTGCTAATTTGATTAGGTTGAGTAGCTTATTTTCTCCTAGTGGTAAATTTAGCCCTGCTGCTTCTGCTGGTGTTTTTCCTTTCAATTCTGTGTGGGGATTCACGTAGTTGTGGAGGACTTTATGCAAATAAGATGTGGCTTCTGCGCCTAAATGTGTTTGGAAAACGTTTAGCGCATCAAATC
>VGLX01000070.1 GCA_016866645.1 Candidatus Woesearchaeota archaeon
CTAAACAAGCTAAGCGTCGAATAATCAAAACCGTAATCCTGAATCGGAATCCCAAGAAAATGCTTAACCCGGATGTCATACCTGGCAGCGTACTCCATCTCAACATCACTCAAACCCTTCAAACGCTGTACCAAACTAGCCTTAAAAAGCCTAACAGGATCCTCACAAGGCCTACCATTATCCTTACAATAACAATCCTTCACCTCATCATAAACAAAACCGAAATCAAACACTTTCAAAATCTTCTCAAACACATCATCATCCTCGATAAGACCCTCATAAATCTTATTAGAACTCAAAAGCAAAGCCTGACGCTCACAAACCCTTCTAAAAACCATTCTTAAACCACCTCCTTATTACTTATTGGATAACCAATATAACTTAAAAACAATTATCAAACTAAAACATATATATCAAATGTCAAGAATCAAAGGGGTTTATCAAAGCATTCTCTAAAACCCATATTTCCCTTAAGACTCTTCCATGAGAATACATGACTGGCATAGGCAGTTGTTTCATAGGTTGCCAGGCTTTGAACTCTAGCTTCTTGATCATCTTGTCGAAGTTCATCACTACATCTTTTCTCTGCCTAGTCTGGAATCTCGGCACGATCATCGCTATCTTTCCACCAACCACTTGCTTGGCCTCTGCTAGCGTTTTGAAGTATAGCCCTTCTAATTCTCTCATCGTCTTGTTAGCCTCTTCGAAGCTTGGTAAAGATTTTAGGTAAGGCCCTAAGTAAGGCTCTGTTGCCATCCCGTCTGGTCCGGTTACGAACTTGGTGAGCTGTTTGCTGTCGCCTTGGAGCACCGTGTACTCTGCTTTTGTGCCATACTTGTTTTCAACATACTCCAGGTTTTTGTTCGCAGATTCTGCGCTTTTAGCGTCTATGTCTACGCCTATCACATTAATCCCTTGAAGCAACGCTTCTTGTAGTATCACTCCGTTTCCGCAGAAAGGGTCGAGCAGTAATCTTTTCGCTTGGCTTAAGTTTATGAGTATCTTAGCTAATCTTATGCTTATGGTCTTCAGGTAATCCTTGCAGGGCATCTCTTCATCCCTTCTTTCATGCTCTAACGGGTCGAAAACAGCGACTGTTTTGGCTAACAGGTTGTTATAAGACAGTATCTCCACGCCTTCATCCAGCAGAGACTTGTTCAGTACTTCTGTAGGCATCAAAGCATTTTCTCTTTTAGGTTTTTTGTAAAAAGCCTTAAGCTTCTGCTTCTTGAACGCTTTCTTGGCTTGCTCTTCTATGAACACCTTGTTGTTCTTCCCATAGAAGCTTATCGCGTAGCTTATCTTGTTCTCTGTCCCTTCGTAAACGTTTTCTAAAGTCTTGGTCATGACTCCTATCTTGACCACTCCTCCGAAGCTTGCCATAGCTGACTTAGGGTCAAAAGCTTCGTCAACGCTTATCACAGCCGCTTGCTCAGAGAAGCTCTTGATGTAAAACTTGAGCTGGTTTTTTTCCATATATGCTATCAGTTCGAGCATGCTGAGCTCGTAATCCCTTCCGAGAATGAATATGTAGTCTGTCATTTTATGCTTAGTAAAAGAATTTATTTTATTTTTTTGAACACTAATCCCCTAAGGTGAGCCTCTAAGTATTTTTCTGCTTTTTTGGTCATGTCGCCTGTGCTCATGAATATCGTTGGCAGCTTCTTCCTCTCTCCTGTCGTGTATGCCATGTTGAGCTCTGCGTCAGTTACTTTCTTCTTGTTTTTCGCCTTGACGAAGTACTTAAGGTTCCCTAACGCGGATGGTATCTGTATCACGAACTCGTATTCTGTGTTCTTCCTTATCACTGCCTCTTCCATGATTGCTATCTTGTTGTCTGAAAAATAAGTGTTGAGCGTGTCATAAAACTTGTCCCCTAGTATCAGCTTCTTCTCTGGTTCTAACTTGGTCTCTTCTTTCTTGGCTGGCACTTCCTTATGTTTTTTCTCTATCTCTTCTTTCTTAGCCTCATGCTTCAGTTCTGGTTTAGGCTCTTCTTTTACTGGTTGCGGCTCTTCCTTCTTTAAAGTTTCAGATATTATCTTCTTGGCTTCGTCATCAGGTATGAGGTACCATTTCCAGAAGACTTCCTGCTGCGAATTGTAATTGACAGTCATCATTACTGCAAAGTCCTTTATCTCTCTAACAGCTACTCTTTGCCAAGGCTCTAAGTCTTTGTCTCTTAGTATTTGTTGCTCTTTCAGAAGGTCAAAAACTAGCTTCAGCTTCTCACCCAGGTATTTGTACAGCATCTGCAGCTTAGGCTCCTGCCCTTTAACATAATAGACTGGGCTGCCGCCTATTTTGGCTTTTGATAGTTTCACCTGGTCTTGGCTTGCTAAGTCTGACAGTATGGCTGACGTGAAAAGGAGGTTAGCTACGACATGCTGTGAGACTTGGGAAGGGATAACAGGACCGTCTCGCTTCACTATTTCCAGTATCTGGTTCTTCAATGCCAACACATTATTCTCGTTCGGCTTGGCTGCTGGTTTTGTAGTGCCAGTCGGTGTTAAGTTCCTTAAGTTGTTGAATGAAGAGTTTTTTACGGTCTGATCCATTTTATCTCATAGAACACACATTCGTTCTCCTCATCGACTATTGCCAGCAATAATCTTTTTTTGGTGCTGTGGGCTACCCTGTTCTTCGCAGCGAATTCATGCATCGTCATAGCCTCTGTCTCATGGACAGGGTAGACTATCCATTTCGCATGGTCTTCACCAGGCTTGATGCCTCGGTCGTAAACCCTGAAGTCTGCTCCGAATTTCAAGGCGGTCTTGACTATATAACCTCGCTGTCTCATGTCCCTGAAGACGCAGTATCTTATCCAGAATTTCGGCTCGAACTCTCTTGCCTTTTTTATGAAGTCTTGGGATTTCAGGCTCTTGCGGCCTTCTTTTATCTCCATCTTGCCTTTCTCTAGAAGGTACAGGGCTTCGACTAGCGAGTACTGGACTTTGCCTTCTTTCAGCTCTCCGAACCTGCTCTGGTCACATAATTCCTTAGCAGTCCCTTCTGCTTCTGCTAGTACCCTTTCTCGGTCGAAAACCGCTTTGATTTTCTTGACTTTTTCAGATTTTTCTTCAGTCATTTTCTAAAACAAAGGACAGGCTTGGCTTGTTTAAAAGCCTTTGGGTTAAAACTTTTCATGGCTGAAAAACCAAAGTTTTAAAAGACTCTCAAGCCTGAACAATTGCTATGATACAGCTCACGTTTTTAGGAACAGCAAGCATGGTGCCTACTAAGGAAAGGAATCACGTAGCAGCCTTGCTGACTTATGACGGGGAGAACATCTTGATAGATTGCGGTGAAGGTACCCAAAGGCAGCTTAGGATAGCAGAAGTAAGCCCTACTAAGATTAGCAAGATACTTATAAGCCACTGGCACGGCGACCACGTCTTAGGCTTGCCTGGGCTGATGTACAGCTTAGCGGCTTGCGAGTATAATGACACGCTAAAGATTTACGGACCTAAAGGGGCTAAAGAGTTCATGCACCACCTTATGAAAGGTTTCGCTTATAAGGACCAGATAAGCTATGAGGTAATCGAGGTAGGGGACGGGGTTTTCTTCGAGAATAAAGAATTCAAACTAGAGGCAAAGGCTTTGACTCATACCGCGCCTTGTCTAGGGTTCGCTTTCATAGAGAAAGACAAAAGGAACATAGACGTTGATTATCTGAAGAAGAACCATGACCTATCCAAGCATCCGATACTCAAAGACTTACAGGCTGGCAAGGACATAACATGGAAAGGCAAAGTGATAAAGGCTGACAAGGCCACCAGGGTAACAAAAGGCAAGAAGGTATCTTTCGTTTCAGACACGGCTTACTGCCAAGCGGCTGTTGACCTTTGCAAAGATGCAGACCTAGTTGTCTGCGAAGCTACGTACCTGGCAGATCTGGAGGATAAGGCAGAAGAGTATAGGCACTTGACCGCTAGCATGGCTGCGGATATAGCGAAGAAAGCCAAAGCAAAGAGGCTTGTCCTTACGCATTTCAGCCAGAGGTACAGGTCAGTTAAGGAGATAGAGTCTGAGGCTAAGAAAGTTTTTAAGAACTCGTCTTGCGCAGAGGACTTCTTAAGCTTTGAAGTTTAGCTTGTACGTCCTGAACTTGAACATATCAGACCAGACGTTGAGTATGGTTTTTATCAGGCTTCTAAAGAAATATACAGAGAAAAGTATCCAAGGCAGTGCTGCTCTCTGCTCTAACACTCCAGTTAATACGCTTATAGGCGCAGTGATGAATGATAACAGTATCACTATCCCCCAAATTGTCAATACGTGCTTCTTGTTTTTAACAAAGTAGTTAAAAGACTCTTTTACTGACAATATCGTGTGTTTGCTTTCTAAGAATAGTATCTGGTACCTGAAGAACGTCAAAAGCTGCAGTATGATTATCAATATCGGGAAGAAAAGCATGGTTACTAGAACTCCGTAGCCTTTGAGCACAAAAGCGTTGAGTATCACGCCTGCGCCGATGATGAACAAGAACGTGATGAACCCTATCACGAACATTATCATCTTCATGGATATCACTTGCCAGACATGCCTGCCATTGCCCATAACAGTCTTTATCGTTATCTTTCTTTTCAGCATTAGGTCCCTCATAGCGCCAAGCTTCATAGCCATGAAACCGCTGCCTATAAGGAAGGATGTCAGTATAAATACCGTGAAAGATAGTACGAGTTTTACTAAGTTTTCTTTTAAAAAAGATTTAAGTAAAGAGGCTATTGCTGAGAATTCTTGAGCTGCCACCTCAGGGTTTGTCACTAAGCCTAAAAGTCCGGAGTATTTCAAGAATAGTACCGTAAGTAACGTGTTTATGACCAGCATCACCAAGTCAGGCACAGCTACTAACGGATGTTCTTTTAAGTCCTTCCAAGATTGTATAAACGCCTCTTTATGCATGATATAAAAAGAACAAAAAAGATATTTAAGGTTATTCTTTCTTAGTTTTTACTTTGTCTTTCAGCTTAAGCTTTTTAAGCAGCTCTTTATACCTATTCCTTATGGTGACTTCTGTTACGCCTGCTATGTCTGCGACTTCTCTCTGTGTCCTCTTCTCGTTGTTTATCAGCGCTGCTACGTATAGGCTTGCTGCCGCTATCCCTGTAGGCCCTCTTCCTGACGTCAGCTCTGACTTCTGGGCCAGCTCTAGGATTTCTACCGCTTTGCTTTGCGTTTCTGCGCTTAGCTTCAATGCTGATGCGAACCTTGGCAGGTAATCGACAGGGTTGCTTGGAAGGATTCTTATGCCCAATTCCCTTGTTACGAACCTGTATGTCCTTCCGATTTCTTTCTTGTCTATTCCTGAAGCTTCTGCCAGCTCGTCTAATGTTCTCGGTACCTCGTGCCTTCTACAGGCAGCGTATAAGGCTCCTGCTACTACTGACTCCATAGATCTCCCCCTAACGAGCCCTCTCTGTACTGCCAATGTGTATATCCTTGCTGACTCTTCTTCTACGGATTTAGGTAGTTTTAGGAATGAGCTTACTCTTTTCAGCTCTGCTAGCGCTAGTTTGAGGTTTCTTTCTATGGCTGTTGATATCCTGTACTGCCATTTTCTAAGCCTGAAGAACTTGTTCCTTTCTTTTCCGGAGAGCTTGTACACGTCCCCTTTCTGCCCTATGTCTGTCCCAAGCCCTTTGTCGAACTTGGTGTATGTCATGGGCGCTCCGGTCCTTCTTCGCTTGTCGGCTTGGTCGTGGTCGAATTCTCGCCATTCTTGTCCGAAGTCAACCATTCTTTCTTCGACGACGTAACCGCATTCCTTGCATATCATCTCTCCTCGCTCTTTGTCTAGAATTAAGTTTAAGCTCCCGCACTCGGGGCATTTTTTTGCAAACGCAGGCATTTTTTAGCTCCTCAAAAACGCTTTAAATCAGCATTTTTGATGGGATGGAAATATTTATAAATAAATGATTAAATGGGTATTTAAACCTTTCGGTTGTTCACGAGGATACTCTTATTCCTAATCAGTCAAAACAGTTTTTATAAGAACAGCTAAAAAGAGTTATCCTAAGAGCACAGCGTTGACTATGCCTTCTTGACCCGGCCTGTTAGTGATCCTTGCCTTGCCTTTGTCTGTTTTTATGATCGTGCCTTTGGTCATTATGTTTCGCCTTACGAAATGCCTGTTTGCAGGGTTCTCGAGGATAGTCTCAATCTTCATCTGCTCGTACTTCTTCTCTTTAGGAATGTAAACGTTAGCGGTTTCTACTGAAAGCAAAGCCCTCTTCCTGTTGTTGCCTACTCCCCTAGTAAGCCTTAATGTTTTCTTGCCTAGCTTGGTATAGCTTGGAAGGCTTCCCATCTCAAAAACTCGTTTCTTCCTATAAGCCCGGTACCTTCCTCCGGTCAGTTTCCGTTTAGGTCTTGTCTGTGTAATCGCCATTTTAGTAATCTTTTAGAAATGAGGGCTTTAAATACCTTTTGGTTACTCCGCATCAAAGATTTTAATCATCGCTGGAAAAAAACTTTCCTTAAGAGGATTAGGCTTTAGGGACATCCTCTAAAACGCTTAAATTTTGAGGCTACAGCCTTTCTGAAGCATTTTGCCTGTTTTCTCATCATCGGATATGAAAATTGAAAAATTTTATGTTCTATTTTATGTTTATAGGGCTTGTAGAGCCCATATTTTGATGTTTTTGCGTTTTTAATTGAAAAATTGGGGTTAATTCATGCATGGTCATTCTTTACCTTAACAAGGTTAAATCGTCGCCAAACAACCTAATAAACTGTAAAAACAAGCAGATAAAC
>VGLX01000071.1 GCA_016866645.1 Candidatus Woesearchaeota archaeon
GAGAAGAACCATCCAAGCGCTACCGTTGCTGGCAAGGTCAACACCCAAGAGATAACTATCTCAAACGCTATTCCCCAGCGGACTGCAGAGAAACGCTTAGCCACTCCAGCACCAACAATAGAGGAGGTTATAGTATGCGTCGTAGACACTGGTATGCCCACTACAGAAGCCAACTGTAAGACTCCTGCTGCGGAAGTCTCAGCTGCGAACCCTTGATCAGGGGATAAGGCTGTCATCTTCATACCAAGGGTTTTTATTATCCTCCATCCGCCGTAAGCCACTCCGATTCCTGCTGTTAATCCAACGCTGAGTATCACCCATAAAGGAACGCTAGGGTCTTTCCATCCGAAATAAATCGCTAACACCATGACTAAGACACCCATAGGCTTCTGTGCGTCATTCCTCCCGTGGCTGAAAGCCATGAACGCTGCAGACAACCTTTGAAGGTTCTTGAAAGTAAAATCCGCTTTCCTCGCGTGCACTGACCGGAAGAACAGGTTAATCAGCCCTGCTACGAGCATGCCTCCGAAGAAGCCCAACAATGGCGAGACTATTATAGAGATTAGCACCTTTATCACGCTAGACCATATCACGACTTTCAAACCGGCCACTGCCAACGCGGATCCGATTATAGCACCTATTAAACCGTGAGTCTCGCTCACAGGTATCCCATAATAATAAGTTATGAGGCTCCAGACCATCGTGCCCAGAATAGCAGCCGCTACTGTGGAGAGATTTATCATGTCTAAAGACACTATCCCTTTGCCTATAGTCAATGCGACAGCAGTGCCTGTAAGAGCACCTACTATCTCTAAGACTCCTGACATTATGATAGCAGTCCTGGGAGACAGCGAACGGGAGCCTACACAAGTAGCTATAGCATTAGCCGCGTCAGTGAAACCTCCGATGAAAGCATAGACATAAGTCAAGAATATACTAAACACCAGAAGTATGAGAGTTATTTCCATGACTGCCTTACCTGTATTTCACTCTCAGCCTTTCAAAAAGGACAGCTATGTCTTCGCATTTGTCTAAAGTGTTCTCCAATGTCTGGAAAGACTCTTTCCACTTAAGCGTTAACAAAACATCTGTGCTCTTGAACTCAGGAGATGCCCTGTTCATAAGCTCTTCTAGAACCTTCCTGTGCAGCTTATCGCCTTGGTTTTCTAGGTTATGCAGCTCTTTATAGCACAAAACAAACTCTTCAGAGTCCATCTTCCTGTCCTTCACTAATGTTATCCCTTTATGGATTTGCTCCACTGCTTTGAGTATTATAGCTGAAAACTCTTTCAAAGGCTTGTTGCTCTTCTTCAGCCGGTATATCTTGAAACGATTAGCAGTCTCTTCAAGATTGTCGATTATGTCATCTAACATTTCTGTCAAGTCCCTTATGTCTTCCTTGTCCAGAGGAAGGATGAAAGTCTTTTCTATCTCGTCAGTTACTTCATGGACTATCATGTCTGCTTGGTGCTCAAGCTCTTTCATCTTTACAGAGCCGTCTCCTAGGTCTTTGTATTCGTCCACTATCTTTTGGAACAGCTCAGCTGACTCTTTTATTATCGAAGCCTGTTTCACAAGACTGTCAAAGATTTTAGACTTTTTTGGTAAAAACATTTTGTTCAACCACCCCGTTTGTAAAAGAACAATAGACTGTTCAGGTTATAAAACTTTTGACATTGTTACCAGTACAGCAAGGCCAGCCCTACAAGAATTACTAGGCCTATCGCTGAGATCACTACCCCGCTCTTCACCATATCCCAAATCCGGATATAACCTGTAGCGTATGCCATGGTGCCGGGCGGAGTGCCTATCGGCAGTATCAAGTCGACAGAAACCCCCAAAGCAACCAGCAAGGCCAAGGATTTGATGTTCAATCCTAAGCTCTGGCTGAGAGGAAGCATTATAGGGATTGTCAAAGAAGCTGCTACTGTGTTGCTCAAAAAAGCTGTCAATATCATTCCGAAAGCTGCTACGCATAAGAATATCGCAAAAACAGGCATCCCGCCTAGCACACTTTTCAAGCCGTTAGCCATTATCAAGTCTAAGCCTGTGCTGTGGATAGCTGCTCCTAAGCTAAGGCCTCCACCGAACAGCACTAACGACTCCCACTCAACCTTAGAGAAATCTTCGACAGATAAAAGCCTGCAAAAATATAACAAAACGATAGGTACTAAAGATATTGAATTAATCGAGATGCCATGATACCTGTCAGTCATCCATAGGATCACAGTGATAGTGAATATGATCAAGACTAATTTTTGAGAACGGTTGTACTTGCTGTCATATTTCTTGACTTTTAGGTTAGGGACTTCAGGCTTGAACATCTTAACAAGGACGAACCAGCTCACAGGAATCATGATGATGGTGAAAGGAATCGCGTAATACATCCAAGAAACAAAATTTATCTTAATGCCCTCTTTGGCCAAGAAGCTAGCTACGATCACGTTAGGAGTAGAGCCTATGATAGTACCCATGCCTCCTAGAGTCGCAGCGTAAGCCACGCCAAGTATCAAAGCCTTAGCATACTTAGAGCCTTTGCTTATCTTCGAAGCCGCTAGCGCAGCGATAGCTATTGGAAGGATAGTCGCAGTAGTTGCTGTGTTGCTGACCCAGAACGAGATGAAAGCTGTAAACATCATTATCCCAAGCATGAACTTCTTCGGAGCCGAGCCTATCCTTTCTAAAAAACCGTAAGCTAACTTCTTATCCAAGCCGTGCTTCTGCAAAGCGACAGCCAATACGAAACCACCTAACAATAAGACTATCACCGGGTCGAAGAACGGAGCGAAAACATCCTTCTCAGGAAGCTTGGCAAAAACCACTAGCAGAAGAGCGACTATTAAGGAGGTCACGTGCAAAGGCACAACCTCTGTAAGCCAAAGGACCATCGCAAAAACAGCTATCGTAAGAACGGTCTGAGCATTAGCCGGCAGGCCAAAATCATATAAGTAAACGACCAGCCCTAGAACTATCGCTAATGCTAATTTGATAATCACCTTTTTGTCCATGACTAGTAATAAGGGTAAAAGGTTTATAAAATATACGGCCAACCTATCTAAATCTTCTCGATTAATCTTTGAATACTTTTTTTCTTAACTCGTAAGCCAGAATTGTTGGGATGAAATAGCTTATCTCTGCTGCGAGAGAGCCCAAGAATATGGCAAGCGAATAGTTCGCGATGAGATAAGGGAAAACAGAAAGGTAGAATGGCCTTATAAGGAAGCTGTCAAGATATTCTGCTGGGCTGAACTCAAATATCATGTTCCGCATAAGCTTAAGCATACCATGTAGAGCAGATTTTGTAGACCTTCTTTTTCTCCTCTTTAAATCCTTATAGGCTATCAGTCCGTAGAATACAATGTTATCTGCCCACGTGGCTGCTAGCGCTGCAACCACCAGACTTCCGGAGACAGAATAAACGAGCTTCGCAGTTATTACAGCAGCAGGTATAGCTAAAGCTAATGACAGCCCATAACGGCATACCCACTCTTTTACTTTATCCTTCCACATTAAACGAGCGAGCAGGGATTTGAACCCTGGTCCCAGCCTGTTTGCCTCTTTGCGAGTCCGCAAGGCCGAATTCTATCCAGGCTAAACTACTCGCCCAATCAAAAAATAATAAAAGACAAAACCTTTATAAAGGCTTCTCAACTTAACAACTAACCATGAAAAAATTAACCTGCTCATCATGCAGAAGAGAAATAGCAAATGATAAGGGCGCGACTAAGTTCTTATGCCCTAACTGCGGCAAATACCAGATAGTAAGGTGCTTCAACTGCAGAGAGCTCGGATCGAAATACAAATGCCCTTCATGCAACTTTGAAGGTCCTAACTAAGAAAATGGCTAAAGTAATGGTTTCTATGAGGATTATGCCTGAAAGCGTTGAGATCAACTTGAAAGACTTAGAGAAGAAAGTCAAGGAAGAAATCTCAAAATTCGGGGGGGATGTGGTAAACGTCTCAGTATCACCGATAGCTTTCGGACTTAACGCCTTAGACATAGAGTTCTTCATGGATGAGAAACTGGGTGGAACAGACCCGCTAGAAGAGAAGATAGCAGGAATAGAAGGCGTAGTGAACGCATCGACTACCAGCGTAAGAAGGGTCGTAGGATAGCATAAGTGTTTATCTGAATACAAAAATGAAAATACCTGATATTTTTGTTCTGGAAAAGAATTTGGAAGTTAATATAAAGAAATTGTTGGAAGAATCGCAGGAGCCTGTAGTAGCTCCACCGGAATATGATAGATTTGAAATTGTTAAGGCTGGTACTTATGCTCAAGGTATTGCAAAGTTGAAAGAATTAAATCAAAAGCCTTTTACTTTTGCTGAGAATATCGAGGCGAGGATTGCTGATTACGAAGCCAACGGTGAAAATTCTGAGTTGTTTGGGACTTGGCTTGATTCTGTTACTGGTGTTGCGTATAAGGCGAATAGTACTAAGTTTAAACTGATTCTTAAATCGGATAAATTAGAAAATATAAAATCAGATTTTAACCAAAGTTTCATATCTATCGATTATAATACTGAGAAATGTATAGAGTTTGATAGCAAAAAAGGCAAATATAATCAACTCTTGACGAGGAAGGAGGCTAAGAGTCACGAGTTCTGGATTGCCGTGATGAATGGTGACAAGGAAAAGCTTGCTAGATATGTTGATATTTGGTTTGACAAGAATAAAACAAAAGAAGGGATGGGCGTTTATTTTAGGAGCAATACAGATAGTGATGAGTTGCGGGCTCTGGTCCTCGACGACGGCGGCAGCGATTCCATTGCTTTTGGCCTCAGCCTCCTCAACTGTGCCCGTTTCGTCTCGGGTGCCCAACGAAAGTAACCGTCAACACGATTGATGAGTTGTTCTACTCTTTCTAAAAAGTAATTTCCAATTACTATCACAAGATAGAAACCTTTTTTAACTTTCCAAAATACTTTCTTTCTAAAATGGCATTAACACAAGAGCAGATGGCATTCATACAGCAACAGTTAGAGGGACTTCCGCCTGAAGAGCAGGAAAGAAAGCTGCAAGAAATATTATCTCAACTGCCACAAGAAGAAGTGGAGTCTTTGAAGCAGCAGCAATGCCCGTTCTGCATGATAGCTGAGGGAAAGATACCTGCTAAGGTTGTCTATGAAGACGCTTTCGTGAAAGCAGTGCTAGACATTAATCCTGCGAGTAAGGGGCATGTGATAGTCTTCCCCAAGCAGCATTACATGCTGACGTCTATGATGCCTGACAATGAAATTGCCAGGATTTTCCAAGTCGCGAACAAATTGTCTAAAGTTGTCTTTGAGGTTGTTAACGCTAAAGGAACGAACATATTTGTGGCTAACGGCCAGTCTGCTGGGCAGAACGCACCACACGTCCTAGTCCATGTGATACCGAGATTTGATAATGACAAGCTTGGCCTGGCTTGGCAGCCGAAGAAAGGCGATGAGAAAGAGATGGAAGAAATCGCCAAAAAGATAAAAGAGCGAAAAATAACAGTAGGCCAAGAAAAGCCTGTAGTGGAAGAAGTCAAAGTGGAAAAATCGTCAGTCGGTGACGTATTCAGGCTCCCATAGCAAGGTATTTAAACTTCTTAACCCTTTACTGAATTTATGAGAAAAAGAGAAATAACACTCTTAGCGTTAATAACATTCTTAGCATTATGCACTTTTTCTGCATTAGCCCAGGAACAAAACGAAACTGTATCTTGTGAAAACGCTACAGAAGGCGAAAACTGCACTCAAACCGCACCAGAGTGTAAACCTTTAGGCCAGACATGCTCTAAAGATGATGACTGCTGCACAGAATTAGTATGCCTGGAAAAGGCCTGTAAAACCATGCCTGCGCCTAAACCGAACTTGACAGATTGTAATGCCCCCTGCGCAAATGAAAACGGATGCTTGTGCGACTCTAAATGCGTAACCACAAGCCAAGTGGTAAAAGGCCAAACGTGCAGCGGAGAAAAAAAAATAGCAAGCAAAGAAGTAGGCTTATGCGACGGTTGCATCATGGATGGTACGTGCTTGAAAGTCGGTGATCAAAAAAGGTCATTAAAAGCAGACGCTATGTACTACTGCGGCCCTGAGAAGAGGTTGGAGACTGTAAAGCTTGAAGGAGACTCTTGTACAGAGAATTACGAATGCATAAACTTTAACTGCCTAAGCGGAGTGTGTGCAAGCCTCGGAAAAGAAGAAGAAACCGGAAGCGGATTAGGCATGAAACTCATCCTTGTAATATTCGCAGCTGTGATAGTCCTAGGCGGGTTGGCATTCCTGTTAAGAAATTCTATAAAAATAAAACCCTCACAAAAAGCAGAAGAGCCTAAGAAAGAGACTCAAAAATTTAAATTCACTGAAGAAATAAATCCCGCCCAGTCAAGGTATAAATACAGGCCAGAGTTTGACGCTTTGGAGAAAAAGATGAAGGATTCTTTAGGAAGGATAGGGAAATAATACGCTAGTCTAATTAAAAAATAGATATTCTGCAATACTAAAACCATAACACTTAAATAATTATCCAACATTATACCCTCTTATGAAGAAAGCCCAAGTGACCGCTTTTGTGATAATAGGAATAGTTATAGTTGGGTTGGTAGTGACTTCTTTCGCATTCAAAGACCAGATTGTGGAGCAAGCCAGCAAGATGGAGATCACGAAAGGCCTGACCATGAGCAAAGAAGCACAGAAAGTACAATTAGAAACGCAACAATGCGTCTCTCAGCTTACAGAGCTAGGACTAATAGTCATGGGCCTGCAAGGCGGAT
>VGLX01000072.1 GCA_016866645.1 Candidatus Woesearchaeota archaeon
AAGCAAGGCAGAGGGTCCTGAACAACAAAGAGCGCCATAATGTCCTATCATTGCAGTACTATCACCAGCACAAAGACCGCCTCAACCAGAGAAGGAAAAAGATAAAAGAATTAAGGAAAACATTCGCAGTTCAACAATCAGAAAACGATGCCTACAAGCCTTATAGCCCTAATCCTTTGAGCCAACCGGCAATCCCTTACTTCTCGAACTACTTTGTCAGTCAAACAGCGACAGGAAATAATAATGCGATAAAACCTATTTCGTTGTGATGCAAAGCTTTTATAAATAAACTACAACTTAAATAGGGTATGGATAATAAAATACCGGTTTTTTTTATATTACTCTTACTAATTATAAGCGGTTGTTCTCAAAAAGCTTCTGAACAAGTTAAACAAGTCACAGAGAAGGACTGTGGCTCGGACTTAACTTGCTACGCTGAACAGGTCAGGGCTTGCTCTAATGCTAAGTGGTATAAAACCAGCGGTGCACAGCAGGCTGAGATGAAGGTTTTAGGCAAAGAAGAAGGAGTTTGTGTGACGCATTTCCAATCAGCTGATAAGGAGATGACCTGCAGGGTTCCATTGGAAAGCTTAAGCGCGGTTACTGTGGAAAACTTGTTAGCTGGGCTTCCAGCGCAGCAGATATGCGAAGGCAGCTTCCTGGACGCGATAAGCCCTTCAGAGAAAGCGAACGCTCTTAATGATAAGATAACCCAGACTGGCCCTTTGACGTACTCTCAGGCAAGAGTTGACGCCCTTAACGAGTTTGACAGCTTTTTCATGCAGGAATTCCCTTACGAGCAGCTGAAGAACGTTAACACTTACATCTCTTCAGACTTTTACAAGCTTATCAACAAAAGGATGGACGCCTTGTCAAAAGAGATCAAGTCTTACCAAGTCCCTGAAGGGAAAATCAAGATATGGTACGTGTATAACATGGGGGTTATAGCCAAGACATCGAAAGTTACTGTAGGGTTTGACATTGCCGGGACTTACGTAGACCCGTCTATGGCATCGCTTGTTAAAGACTTGGACATTCTTATACTCTCCCATCCTCATGCGGACCATTTCGATCCAGCTGTTGTGAAAGAAGCTTTGAATAATGGTGTTAAAGTTGTCGTGCCTGAAGATAAAGTTAGGATGCAGATGATGAACGTAGGCGGCACGACTTATAAGAGCATATTCAAAGACGCTAACGGCATCAGCATGAAAGAGGCTATAACCCAAGCGTATGGCTTAACTTCAGAGGGTATAATAACTGTAGAAGACAAGAAGACTATAGATATTAAAGGCGTAAAGATAACTGGGTTCTCAGCAGTCCACGAGTACCCTAACCAGGAAAACCTACTTAAAGAAACACCTGTTATGTGGTTCTACGTAAATATTCCAGAAGCTAAGCTCCTGCACACTGGCGATGGTTACATCTCAGACCCGAAAGTTAGCTTTGCTGACAAGAACTTAGACCTGTTTTTAGTCCACTACGTAGATGACAGCATTATGGAATATTATTACAACTTGGCGCCTAACACCAAATACTTCATACCTTTGCACCTGCATGAGGTAGGTCACGGCAAGGCGATTTTTGATTTCGGGATCTTCAAGCAGGCTTTAGACCAGTATTCTGACAAAGGGAATCTCAAGCTTATGAAAAAAGGAGAGACAGCTGCGAAGTTCGTCCCCATGATATGGGGCGAGAGTATAGAACTGTGAAACAAGTTCTAAAACAATGATAGACCGCCTGAAAAAAGACTTAGAGCGTCTCAGAGATGAGAAGAAAGCTGTTGACCTGGCAAGGTTCTTCAAGACAGGGAAAGGCGAATACGGGGAAGGAGACGTTTTCTTAGGAATCATCGTGCCTAAACAAAGGATAGTCGCCAAGAAGTATCAAAATATGAGTCTAAAAGAGACCGCTGAATTATTATCGAGTAAAGTACATGAGCACAGGTTAACTGCACTTTTTATACTGGTGCTCAAATATAAAAAATCAGATGTTCGTGGTAAAGAAGAGATAAAGGATGTTTACCTTAAGAACTTCAGGTATGTGAACAACTGGGACTTGGTAGACCTCTCGGCTCCGAGAATACTAGGCAGCTACCTGCTGGACAAGGACAGGTCATTGCTGTACAAGCTCGCAAAGTCCAGAAACATTTGGGAAAGAAGGATAGCAGTTTTGTCAACTTCTATGTTCATATACCATAACCAGTTTGAAGAAGCGCTTGAGATAAGTGAGATGCTGCTAGGTGACGAGCACGACCTCATCCACAAGGCCGTAGGCTGGATGCTCAGAGAGATAGGGAAAAGAGACATGAAAGCAGAAGAAAAATTCTTAGACAATCATTACAAGAAAATGCCGCGGACTATGCTAAGATACGCGATTGAAAAATTCCCAGAACCCAAGAGGAAACATTACCTCGCAAAATAAGATTAGAAAATTTTATTAGTTAATGTTCAGTGATTAATAACTATGCTAAGAGTAAAGACTTTCCAGCAAACGCAGACTGGCTACTGCGGGCCAGCTTCATTGAAGATGGTACTGGCCTACTTCGGAGTCGAAAAGAGCGAGAAACAACTAGCCCGACTTACAAGATGCTCCAAGAAGTACGGCTCAGAAGCGGAACACATACTCTCCGCGGTCAAGACCTTAGGCTTTAAAGGTTTAGTGAAAGACTTCTCAAGTTTTGATGATATCAGAAAATTTGTGATTAATAAAAGAATCCCTGTGATAGTCGACTGGTTCTCCGTTGATGACGGCCATTACTCTGTCGTCGTAGGAATTGACAAGAAAAGCATACACTTTAACGACCCTGAGAACGGGAAGCTTAGGGAGATGAGCCTTAAAAAGTTCAAGACTGTATGGTTTGACTTTCCGGAAGATTTCTTAAGGTCGAAGAAAGATTTGCGGATTAGAAGGATGCTTGTGATATATAAGTGAACTATTCTTACTGGTTGAAAATCCGTTTAGTTATCAATGTAGCATAGCTTCCTTTAGGCAGCGTGAACGACAACGTGACTTTGAATTTGCTCTTGTTCCCTCTATCGTTAAGCTCATCTACGACGGGCTGTGTCATAGTGAAGTTTGAAGGCCTGACAAGCATTCTTCGCTCATGCGTCACAAAGAAGCTGCCTGTTTGTGCTTTGATGTCAAAATCTTTGAATCTTACTTCCTCAACTGATAACACTTCTGTCGTCACTTCAAGCTCGAATTTTGAAGGCTCCATGTTAGGGCTTATTGTTTTGAAACTTTCTGGAATGCTGCTCAGCTCTTCTTCAGTGATTGTTTTGTAGAACAACAATGCCCCTAGGCTGTAGCTTATAGGGTAGAGCTTACGCCTGTTAATCTTGGTCTTCAGGACTTTTTTTACGCACTCGTTCCACAAGTAGCTTTGGTAGGCAGAGATGTGCATCTCTCTGAGGCCGGGCATGATAGTCTTATACGCTTTGAGCCAGTCCTTGCTTTTCTCATACTCACTAGTAACCTGTTTGAGGTGAGGGTTTTTTAGATTTAACTTAGAGAATTCCTTCCAGTTTTGTAATATGAGTTTTTTTTCTTGCTTCACCGCGCCGCTTTCAGACTTTGAGAATAAGGTCAGGTAAGATTTGACCGCTTGCTCATAGTCTTTTCTTATTAGATGCTTGGCTATGAAATCCTTGTTTATCGCACTTCCGAATCTTTGGGAGTCGAAATAGTTTGGGACGCCTACTTTATCTATAGTCTCTGCTTTCTGCATCATTCCAGGGATTTCTCCTTTCCTAATGTCTCTCACTGTTATCTCAAACTTATTGCCTTCTAAATCACCCAGTTTCAATTTGTCATCTACGTAGCCTACTAGTTTTATGCTGAAATTCTTCTCTTTATCTGTCTGGATACAATATTTTGAAGGCGTTGTTAAGTACTGCTTGGTCACTGCGTGCCTGTCTTTAAGCCCGGCTATCCCTAACTCTTTGATAGGAATATTGTTCTTTTTAGAAAGGTATCTTAGCAAAGAGAAAGTTTCTACGCTTCTTTTTTCTAGAACGTACAGCTTGTAAGGCTTCTCACTGCTTGAAGGATTTACGCTGTTTATTTCTTCTACCTTGAAGTCTTCCGGAAGCTGCCTGAGTTTCATGTTCACTTCTGAACCAGTGCGTTAAAGGTTTTAAACTTTTGTTTTTTCTAAAAGAAACGGCTTTTCCAAAAAGGTTATAAATAAAACGCTTCTTACAAAACTAATCATGTACGGCCGAAAAAGCAAAGTAGCAGTCTTATGGAGCGGAGGATTCGACAGCACTGTAATGGTTTACTTATTGGCATCTAAAGGTTACACTGTCAAGCCTTACCATATCTTCATAAGGGGTGGAGGCGGCAAGGATTTCAGGGAGAAGCAGGCTATCGATGAGATATGGGCTAATCTCGAAGGACTCTACACCAAAGTTGAAGAACCAACGCACATTAGAAAGGTTATAAAGAAATGCGATGACCGTAACCAGAAGATGATCCAGATAGTCCGTGACGAGTTTAAAGAGGAGGTTATCGCTTTAGGCTCTTACAAAGAAGGCTCAAGATTCGTAAAAGACAATGATAAGACATACTTATCTTACGTTACAGGCTGCAAAATACTAACTTTTGACAGTTTCGGTGTGAAAAACAAGCAAGAAATAGCCTCTTTAGTTAAAGGTTTAAAACTGGAAGAGTCTATAAAGAAGGCTTGGTCTTGCCAGTTATGGTTCAAAACGCCTTGCGGTAAATGCTTCAGCTGCAAGCAAAGGGCACAAGCAGACGGGATAATAGAATGAGGGTAATAAGATGACAAAAAAGCTTAAGGTGGTCTTTGTATGTACGGGCAACATTTTCAGAAGCGTAGCTGCTGAGTACTGCTTGAAAGATTATTTGAAAAACAAAGGTATAAATAATATAATCGCTAAATCTGCAGGAATTTCGGCTACCCCTCAACAGATGCACCCTACAATACCTAAAGCGCTGTCCAATTACGGCATCGACATAACTAAGCATAAGCAATCTAAGCTGACAAGGGAGATTGTTGACATATCGGACGTGGTCATAGCTATGTCTAAGTCGCATCAGGATTTCATAAAAGAAGAGTTTGAGATATACGCTCCGCTGTTTAACGAGTTGGCCTTACAGAAGAATGAGTCCATACTTGATGTAAACGAAGCCATACCTGACTATCATGTTAATCCTAAAGCAGTAAATGAGTATATCAAAAAAACCGTAGCTTACATACACGAGATGACCCCTAAGGTCAGTGAAGCTTTGCAAACGGTTCTCGCAGACAAATCTAAAGGTAAAAATTTATGAAAATCCCGAATATTTTCTTACAGAAGCAGAATGTTGAGGAAAAGATAGAACGATTCTTATCTATGCCTCCTCTGGACGAAAAAACTGTCCAGTCTGTTTTGAAAAAACTTCACACATATCATGCTTATCCCCGCTTAGAAATAGGCGGTGAGGGAAAGATAACAGTGTGTACTAGGTCTTATAAGCAGATGCGAGAAGACTTAAAGGAAGATGTTGCCGTGTATTTGATTAGTAGATACTCTGAGATTTCTAGAACCTTGAAGGAGTTTAGCGAAGAGTATGTTTATTTTCTAAAATCTGACCTTGAAGACTTAATCGCAAAAACTATAATGAACAATGGCAGAGAAACGCGCATAAGCACCATCGGGAGATATATGAACTATCACAAAATGGATGATGACCGTTATAGGATAAATGGCCAGAGCCCAAGGCAGGCTGGAGTTCTTTTCACGACTAACATAAGCCTTGTGTTAAAAGTTGAAGAGGATGAGCACTTGTTCTCGCTCATTTTGCAGAATAAAGGCTAGTCTTTTATGAGATTGTTACCTCTGACTTCTCAAAAGCTAAACTTACAAGGTCCGCTATTTTCAGATTCTTCTCGACGCTTTCAACAACTTCAAGCTTGGCTTTAGTCTCTGGATGCTTGTCCACTAAGAATGAGCAACAGTCAGAATAAGGCATCACTGATAACTCAAAAGTGCCTATCTTCTTAGCAGTTTTTATAATGTCCTCCTTGTTCTCCCCTAACAAGGGAGTTAGTATTGGATGCTTAGTCGCTTTGTGTATGACCCTCATGTTCTCTAAAGTCTGCGAAGCCACCTGTGCAAGGTTATCGCCTGTGACCAAGGCGTAAGCTTCTTCCTTCTCTAAGACTTTCTCAGCAATTCGAAGCATCATTCGCCTAGTGATTATCATCCTCAGTTTGCTCGGTATGAACTTGATTATTTCAGTCTGAACATCTTTGAAAGGTATTAAGTAGAGTTTTATCTTCGGTTGGTGCTTGCTGAGAACTTCAGATAGCTTAACTATTTTTTCTTTAACATTTGTCCCAGTACTCGTGTAATTATGAAAATGGACAAGTACGGCTTCGCACTCCAGGTTTATCATCCGCCAAGCAGCTACTGGAGAGTCTATACCTCCAGACATGAGTACAACTAATTTTGTCTTGCTCATGAAACAAACTTATCTTAAGATAAGTTTATAAAACATTCTTTTAAGGCCTTGGCGTCTTTTTTTACTAAACCTAGAAAAAATTTATTACTCATTGCCTGATTATAAAAATTTTTAAAAAAAAATGGTTTAAGGCTCTTTGTCTGCCCTGTCTACAAGCTTCTGGGATGTCAAAACCTCATACTCAGCTACATAGTTCGGGTTTCCGCAGTAAGGACAGATGAGCTTGTTGCCGCTTGCAG
>VGLX01000073.1 GCA_016866645.1 Candidatus Woesearchaeota archaeon
CCTCTTACCACGCTTCGAAACATTCCCAGACCTACACTCAGGACATTTCATAAAAACACTCCACCTCCTTCCTAGAAATAAAACACCAAAGAGACTTATAAACTTATCCCTTTAAGTTGACAGTATCCCAGTATAGGAAGGGTTATATAGTGGAATTCATCATATATTTATAACTTTTAGTAAATAATAAAAATTGTAAAAGTTGTAAAAATGGAAAAAATCGACCAAGAATTCGTAGAACTTATGAAACATCTAGTGAAGATACAAGGAGCAGACGACCTGACAGCTTTGATTACGGCCAAAGTGTTCCTAGAGCCTAGCGAAGTAGCAATGGATGACATAGCAAAAGATACAGGATACAGCCTGGCTTCGATAAGCAACAAGACCAAGCTTTTCGAACAGGCAGGTATCTTCAAAAGGGTAACAAAGCCAGGCACTAAAAAAGTGTTCTTCTACATGGAAAAAGACGTCTCAAAAATGATAATGAACATGTTCCTGACCAAGGTCCAGGTAATCACTATAGCAAAGAACAAGCTGCCAGATATAATAAAAAAATATAAGGCGCAATCCAAGACAGAAAAAGACAAGCAAAAGCTCAAGATAATAGAACATTACTACAACGACATTCTCAAATTTGACACCATCATACAAGAGTTCATACTAAAACTAGCAAAACTTGAAGAAAATGGTTGAACACAAAGTAAACAAGAAAGAGAACATAATCCAACTGGAAGACGTGTGGAAGATATACCAGATGGACTCCGTGCAAGTTACTGCGCTCAGAGGAGTGCACCTAGACGTGAGAAGAGGAGAATTCTTAGTCATACTTGGACCATCAGGATCTGGCAAGTCAACACTGCTGAACATGATAGGAAGCCTAGACCTGCCAACAAAAGGGAAAATATTCCTAGACGGAAAGAACATAGCAAACATGCACGAATCAGAACTGGCACAGCTAAGAGGGAAAAAGATAGGCTTCGTGTTCCAAACGTTCAACCTCATACCAAGCATCAACGCTTTAGAAAACGTAGGCTTGCCGATGACGTTCCAAGGCACCTCAAGCGAAGAAAGGAAAAAAAGCGCAGAAGCATTGCTTAAAAAAGTAGGCCTCGGCCCAAGGATGCTTCACCTGCCGTCAGAGCTTTCAGGAGGGGAAAGGCAGAGAGTAGCAATAGCCAGGGCATTAGTCAACGACCCGGAAGTGATACTCGCTGACGAGCCCACAGGAAACTTAGACTCTAAAAGCGGAAAGGAGATAGTAGCATTACTGTCACAGCTTAACAAAGAAGGAAAAACCGTGATAATGATAACACACGAAAGGACACTAGCCGCTTACGCGGACAGGACATGCCTGCTGAAAGACGGCATGATAACCAGCTGCTCAGCAGACCATAATATGATAATAAGACTTCTTGAGGAGGGAAAAAAATGAGAACAAAAACATTAGTGTTAGCTATTATTATAGCGGTACTAAGTTTGGGCTTGGCACAAGCATACGAACAGACATTACCAGCAGCAGACGAGGATAAGTCTGACTTTACAACAAAAAAAAGCATTACAGAGCTTTATTACTACGACAAGGGCGCAGCAAACCCCATTGTAAAGATAACATCATTGAAATACGAGCCCTACCCTGTAGAGCCCGGATCAAAGTTTGACTTATGGCTCATGATAGAAAATATAGGGTCTGAGAAAGCAGATGATGTCCAGGTATTATTCGTCCCTAAAGGGCCGTTCAGCATACAAAGCAGTGGCAGCAAGGTGATATCTGAATTAGGACAAAGACAGTCCGCTGTTTTAAAATTCGAGAACATAAAAGTCAGCGATGATGCTGCTGAAGGCGAGAATGATATAACATTCAACATCGTAACCGGAGGTTCAAATCAGCTTAAAGCGACATCAAGCCTAACAGTAGAAGTCAGGACTGTAGAGCCGTTATTTGGCATAACCGTCGAGTCCAACCCTGAAAAGATACCTCAAGGGGGAGTAGCAGACATAAGTGTCAAGCTTTCCAATATGGACACTTCCCTCCTTAATGATATCAACGTAGAGTTAAGCCTTCCAAGCCAATTCGTGCCTGTAGGCTCAACAGTATTAAAGAAGATACAAAGGCTAACGCCTGGAGAAGAGCATGTGCTGGACTACAAGATAACCGCGCTTGGTGACGCGACTGCGAAAGCTTACTCGATACCTTTAAGGGTGTCTTACAGCGATGAAGCGGGCTTCAACTTCTCAAAGGTCGACACTATAGGATTATTAGTGGGCTCAGAGCCGGACTATTATGTCAACCTTGAAGAGTCTGACACTTTCACAAAGGGGACCAAAGGGAAAGTTGTGATAAGCCTGTCTAACGTCGGACCTTCAGATATAAAATTCCTGACATTAGAGATTCTGCCATCAGAGGATTTTACCATACTTTCGAACTCGAAAACTTATATAGGCAACCTAGAGCCTGACGACTACGAGACCGCAGAGTTCCAGATATACGCGAAGAAGTCTGGGGAAATACCGCTTACAGTAGTAGCTGAGTACAGGGATAATTACAATGAGAAATACAGCAAATATCATACAGTCACTTTACAGTCCTACACCAACAGAGAGCTCAAACAGTACGGCCTCCCGGTCAAGAAATCACAGACTGCTAACATGATAGTATACGCGCTAGCGGTGATATTCCTGTACCTGACGTATAAGAACTGGAGAAAAGAGAAGAACTTGCCTAGAGCGGCCAAGCTAAGCATAGCAGCGATGATAAGGGGCGGCTTAAGGATATTGAGCATGCTGAGATGGAAGAACCTGAAGACTTTGCCTAGGATGGTAAAAGATTTCATAAACTCTTAATATGCTTAAGGATTATTTTGCGTTCGCCCTGACAAGCCTCAGGCACAGGCAGCTGAGGACTTGGCTGACAGTAATCGGGATAATCATAGGCATAGCATCGATTATAGCGTTGATATCTATTTCTCAAGGCCTAGAGAACGCCATAGTCAAGCAGTTCGAGCGTATGGGCAGCAACCGTATGTACGTCTCGCCCGAGAACTTCATGAGCTCAGGCAACATCCCCCAGGGGCTGACAAAAGACGATGTAGACACTATCGAGAAAATGCCTGAAGTCGAATGGGTTAACCCTTACTTAATAGGCAGCGATGAGGTAGAGTTCAACAAGGAGAAGCTTTTCGTGCAGCAGCTCGTAGGTATAAATACTGACGGGTTAAGCAGCAGATGGGCTGACATGGACTTCAAGCTCGTAGAAGGAAGGCTGCCTGAGAAAAAAATAAGCGGCGGTGTAGTCATAGGTTACAAGATAGCTACTGATTTCTTCAAAAAGGACGTGCACCTCAAGAATAAGATGACAATTAAAGGCAAAGACTTCAGGGTTGATGGAGTCTTAGAGGAGATAGGCAACCAGGACGATGACACGTCAGTATGGATGGACATAGACGATTTCAGAGAAGTTTTCAACAAGCCTACAGAAGTAACTATGATAGAACTCAAGCTTAAACCTGGGATAGACGTTAACCTAGCAGCTGACAAGATAAGCAAGAGACTGGAAAAAGCCCGAGGCAATGACCATTTCGACATAATGACCCCTGAACAGATACTAGAGCAAGTAGGTGAGCTGTTGCAGGTGATAAAAATAGTCCTCGGAGGGATAGCAGCAATAAGCCTAGTGGTTGGGGGAGTGGGCATAATGAACTCTATGTATACCAGCGTGCTGCAAAGGAAAAAAGAAGTTGGAATAATGAAATCTGTCGGGGCTAAGAATATGGACATAATGCTTATCTTCTTGATAGAGTCCGGAATCATAGGCCTCAGTGGAGGAATATTAGGAGTCGTTTTAGGTTCTGGTTTGGCTTTGATGACAGAATACGTGGCTAAGCAAGCGGGATTCGGATTATTAAGCGTAAAAATCAGCCTTAGCTTGTCTTTGTTCGGATTATTATTCGCCCTAATCGTAGGCATGGTCGCAGGGGCTTTACCTGCGAGACAAGCCTCAAGACTTAGGCCTGCGGAGGCGTTGAGAGATTGATAGCTGACTTTTTCAAGCTCGGACTTTTGAACATGAAACACCGGAAGATAAGGTCTTGGCTGACCATACTAGGCATAATCATAGGGATAGCATCTATCGTGGCCCTAATATCTATCTCTCAAGGCCTAGAGAATGCTATAGTCGAGCAGTTCTCAAAGATGGGAGTCCAAGACATCAGAGTAGTGCCAAAAGGACTAAGAGGGCCGCCCACTTCAGGGATTTCTGTAGTGTTCACCAAGGATGATGTTGAAACGATAAAAAACGTTAAAGGCGTAGATTACGTCTTAGGCGTCTTGTTCCAGATGACCAACGTGAAGTCCGGCAATGAGGAGAAGCTGCTAAGCACAATCGCTTATCCTACTGAATTAGTCCAGCAAGCGTTCATAGATGTAGACCTCGGTTTTGAGTATGGACGGGCCTTTACCAAGGGAGAAAAAGGATCTATAATCCTGGGACACAACATCGCAAAAGATGCTTTCAAAAAAGAGATTCGTGTTAAAAACAGCTTGGAAGTAAATGACAAATTATTCAAAGTAGTAGGCATATTCGAAGAATCTGGCACGCCAACAGTCGATAATGCGATAATCCTAGCATTGGATGACGCCAGAGTGCTTTACAACAAGCCCGATGAAGTAAGTGTGATGACAGTGCACATGCTTGAAGGCACGGATTCTGAAAAGCTGGTCAAGGATATAAAACGCAAGCTGAAAAGAGCCAGGGGTAACGAGAACTTTGATGTATTCACACCACAGCAGATACTTGACCAGATGAGCACGATTTTAGGGGTAGTTGGTATAGTCTTAGCGGGGATAGCCAGCATAAGCCTCTTAGTAGGCGGGATAGGCATAATGAACTCAATGTACACCAGCGTACTGGAAAGGACTAGGGATATAGGTGTTATGAAAGCCGTAGGCGCTACTAATTCCAACATATTGACCGTATTCTTGATAGAGTCAGGGCTTATCGGCCTGGTAGGTGGATTAGCAGGAATCCTACTCGGCACAGGTGTTGCTTTCTCTTTCGGAGAGGTAGCCAAGCAGTTAGGGTTCTCGTTACTGCTGATAAAGATAAACATCAACCTGCTAGCATTCGCGTTAGCGTTCTCTTTCTTCGTAGGAGTAGTCTCAGGCACTCTGCCTGCGGTAAGAGCTTCTAAGTTAAAGCCTGTTGACGCGCTAAGATACGAGTAAATCTTAATCTTTTTTAAAAAATTTTTCGAAAATTTGTTGTGTCATAAAAAATTTCCAAGAGTCGTAAGGTTTTGCTTCAAAATCATGATGGGACACGTAGCAAAAGTGCTTATTTTGGCTTTATAAGCCTTATAACCTAAAAATTCTGTATTTTCGCTTTTGTGAAAAAAACGGTTTTGTCCTCGAGAATGTTATACTTCATAACAATAATCCTTAAATATGAGAAGGTGACTATATAAACAATATATACTAATTAATGTGGCGCAGTAACTAACACAAGAATTTCGTGGCACTGAAATCAGAGACTTCTAGTAAGCGCAAAAATAGAGGTAATAATCCATTTTCCGCATGTTAAAAAAGGTCCTTAAAAAAGCCCGACAGCTTGAAAGTGACCTTTAAAGAAACCCTCGTAAGAAGAGTTTCACTCACCTAAAGAAAAGAGAACTCGTTATTAGATCTTTCGGTGGCACAAAAAAATCCAACTGGTGGATTCTTTTTAAGAGGGTTTCGACCTTTTAAAAACGAAGGGGGGAAGAAAAGGGGGTTAAGCTTTATCTTTTGAGCCCTGACCTTTAAAGGGTCTAGCAGTGGACAAGTCAGAGCTAGTTAGTAATATGGACTTAATACTCATAGATGTCAAACCAAGTTCCCTATTGACAGTTCCTGGGGAGAAAAAAGAGGAGAAAACGGCGCAAAAAAAATAGAAGGGGTGAGAACTAAGAAGAACTAGCAAAGAACCAAGGGTGTATTTCAGTTTAAAAAAATAGTTAGGGGGGTTAAACTTTAATGACTGAAGGACAGTACCTAGTGTTGTGGAAGGTACGCGAACAAGTGCCAAAACGAAGGTTTTGGGACTTCGTGACGAAGAAGAAAAAACCAAGGCGAGAACCGGAAGCAGACGAATACGAGCCAGTTTTTGAGCATTCATGTTTAAATGGCTGCACCAGACCACTTTTGTTAAAAGTAACAAAAGAGTGAAACCAGTTCTTGCATTTCCTCCTTTATTTCACGAGGCCCCTTACCGCCTCGAAGGGGCCAGTGCAGCCATTCATGATCATAAAAAAAAGACGGGTGTTTAGCATATGGTAAAAGGCGCAAAAAACGTTGAACAAGAGATGGTTCAGTACGAGATTCAGAATTGCAAGAGGAACATAAGCTTCTACAAGGACCAGATGGTCAAGAATGAGAAGAACCGTGAGTTCTACGCCGAGCAGATAGTGTTCATGGAGAACAAGCTGCAGAACCTGCAGAATGACTCTGAGGGCTATGAAGAGGCGGAAGAAGTTATCAATAAGATAAGGGTGTTCTTGTAAGGACTGGGTATCTGTGCTGGGATTTAGGAAAGGTTTTTAAACTCTGACGAATTCTTTCACCACCGATAGTTAGTAACAATAACTGTTTCAGGGGTTTTGCAAGATGAAACACAAGATAAAGAGCATACTCATAGGGTTATCAGC
>VGLX01000074.1 GCA_016866645.1 Candidatus Woesearchaeota archaeon
TGTGTACTACTTCTTGATAAGCCGTTTGTAATTTTTATAGTCAAATAAGTGTTTGCTTATCCCTTTTCCAGTATAAATCCCATAGATGGCTTCGGATAGTATCCTACCTAATGACAGGACTTTAACATTGGGGTATTCCTTATCAAGTAGTATGCTGTTGGTTACGATTACTTCTATTCCTTCTTTGCCTAGTTTTTCTGCAGCGTTTTCGCTGAATACTGGGTGTGCGCAGCATGCGTAAACTTTTTCTACACCTTCTGCACGTAGATTAGCTGCCGCTTTTATTATGGATCCTCCAGAGTCGATGATGTCATCGAATAGTATTGCCCTTTTGCCTTTCAGGTCGACGTCGCTTATTTTCAGGATGCCTTTCAGTTCTATCTCTCCAGTTACTGGGTTTCTTCTTTTGTAGTCTACGATTAAAGGTAGTTTGAGGTGCTTTGCGAGATCTTCAGCTCTCTCTCCTCCGCCAAGATCTGGAGATGCGACTATGAACTTGTTAAGGTCTTTAGCGAAATAATTCTCTATGTATTCTGCGAATATTATTGAGGATTTTAAGTCGTCGACAGGTATTTCATAAAATCCTTGCAGCTGTTTGAAGTGGGGCTCTATTGTCAGGATTCTTTTTGCTCCTGAATCTTCTGTTAGCTGCGCATATCGCTTGGCGGTTATCGGTCTCCTCGGTTGGTCTTTTCTGTCTTGCCTTAGGTAAGGGATATAAGGCGTCACGTTGCATATCTCTCTTGCCGAAGCCCGTTTCAGCGCGTCGTTTATAACGAATAATTCTTCGTAGCCTTTTGCTTGGTCGAATTTTAGTTTAGGTTTTTCTTTTCTTTCTTCGTTGCATCTTTCTGCTAGTGCGTTGAATGATTTTATCACGTATACGTTTCGTTCCCTGACGTTGACGTCTACTCTTATGTCCGGTTCTCCGTCTTTGAACCTGTTTATGTGCAGGTGTTTTTGTTTGAACGGTTCTAAGTAGTGCTTTGTTAGTTTCTTGTTCAGATAGAAGTAGATCTCGTCAGTTAATTCTGCTGTTCCGTGGTCTGAAAGTAGAACCAGAGTTTCAACGTTTCGTCTGACCATTTTTTAATAAAAAAAAGATTTTAACCAAACCTTAAAGCATTTTGTATTTTTTCAATGCCCTCTGCGACTTTGTTACCGGAGTCTGTAAGCCGGATCATCTTTATCCTTCCCTGCTTTACAAACTCTACAAGCTTCGCTTTTTCCATCTCTTGCAGTATCTTGACCGCGTGCGAATATGTGCAGTCCACCTCTTTGGCTAGTATGCTGCCGTACCTGTTCTTAGTGTTCTTCCTTAACGCCACTAAGATGTTCGCAGGTTTTCTCCTAAAGAAGACTTCGAAGATTTCTTTTCCAAATTCTTCCGCTTCTTCTCTTTTTGGCATGTTGTGGTTTCCCCCTTAGAGTTTTTTGTATCCGCGCCCACGATATATTGTTTAAAGTATGTGATAGATAACCTATATTTAAATGTTTGCTTTAGCAATATATATTTTCCAGAACGTGTATCAAAAAATTTAAAAAAGGAATATCAACCACATTTTTCCCTCGCATGATAATATTTAAATAAGCAGATTGTTTCTTTAAAGACGATGCTCAGCATAAAATTCATACGGGAAAACACTGAACTTGTCAAGAAAAGTTTAGCTAAAAGAAAAGACGATGAAAAGATAAGCTGGGTTGATGAAGTAATAAGCATTGATGGGCAGTGGCGTGTTTTGAAACAAGAAGTAGACTCTCTCAGGCATAAAAGAAACGTTCTCACTGAAGAAGTGACTAACCTAAAGAAACAAGGCAAGGATATCTCCCAAAAAGTTAGCGAAGCTAAACAAATACCTGAGAAAATAAAAAATGCGGAAGAAAAGTTAGAGCGGCTTAAATCAAAGATAGACTTTAAACTCATGAGGATACCTAATGTCTTGCACGAATCAGTGCCTTACGGGGCGGACCATTCTGGAAATGTTGAGATAAAAAAAGTCGGTAAGGTTCCAAAAATAAAATTTGAGCTGAAACCTCATGGAGAAATAGCCGAAGCTTTGCACGTTGCAGACTTCACAAGGGCTGCAAAGACTGCCGGAGCAGGGTTTAATTACTTAAAAGGGGACTTGGCACTGCTTGACTTGTCGCTTCAAAGGTTTGCGATTGATTTTTTGATCAAAAAAGGTTACACCTTGATATCTCCGCCGTTCATGATGAATAAAAAAGCATATGAAGGGGTTACGGACTTAGCGGATTTTGAAAACGTAATGTATAAGATAGACGGCGAAGACTTGTATATGATCGCGACTTCTGAACACCCGATGGTTGCTATGCACATGAATGAGGTTCTCGATGAGAAAGACTTGCCTATGAAGTTTTGTGGTGTTAGCTCATGTTTTAGAAGAGAGATAGGCTCGCGTGGTGTGGATACTAAGGGATTGTTCAGGATGCACCAGTTCAACAAAGTGGAACAGGTAATCCTTTGTAAACCTGAAGACTCTTGGAAATTCCATGATGAGCTGCAAAAGAATTCTGAAACGATGATCAAGCAGTTAGGCTTGCCTTTTAGAGTGGTTAACATCTGTACAGGGGATATAGGTATAGTCGCTGCGAAGAAGTATGACATCGAGGCCTGGTTCCCTAGAACGAATAATTATTTAGAGGTAGGCAGCAATTCTAACTGCACCTCTTACCAAGCTGTCAGGCTTAATATAAGGTACCAGAAAGGCGAAGAAAGGGAGTATGTCCATACCTTGAATAATACTGGAATAGCCACTTCTAGGATTATGGTCTCAATATTGGAGAACTACCAGCAGAAAGACGGAAGCGTCAAGGTGCCAACTGCGCTTCAGAAATATATGAATGGCAAAAAAGTCATAAGCCTGTAAAAACACAAAAATTTAAAAGGCGCATAAAACTTTCTTAAACACATCAACCTTAGAGGGGCTGTGGTGTAGCTTGGCTATCATCGATGGTTAGGGACCATCAGACCCCGGTTCAAATCCGGGCAGCCCCATATTACTCTTTTATATTACTAAACCATAAAGTTTTTAATATTTTAAATAATCCCTTGTCGTAGACTATGTCAAAAAAGGGCTCAGAAGAGCAGTCCAGAAACTTGTTTGACAGCAAACCTGATGGTAATGTCGTAGGACTGGAAGAAGAAAAGAGGAAGATAGCTGAATATATAAAACATGGCGGGGTATGCTTCTTAACAGGCCCTTCAGGCATAGGAAAGACTTCTCTTGTCAAATGGGTTGAATCTACGCTGAAAGAGCATAGGATAGTTTATATTGACGCTAAAGGTCTGGAGGATACGTTCAACCTGCAGAAACATCTTCTTAGGCAGGGAAACTTTTTGATGCGGCTTTTCAGGATTTACCCAAAAAATATGGTCGTGATAATCGACGAGGCGCAAGAGACCAGCAAAAGGTTTATCGACGTGTTACAGTCTATGTGGGACAGCAACGTTGTGAAAAGCATAATCATAGTCCAGATAAGCCCAAACCTGAAAAACTTTCCAGAAAGCTTCGTCAACAGAATAGGCGATAGGGTGATAAGGCTAAAGAGGGCAGATTTCGAGCTTGTAAGGAAGATACTTGAGGCAAGGACGGAAGGGAAGCAAGTTTTTGACTTTAAGGCATTAGAGCTCATAGCTAAGAAGTCGGGGTTCATACCGAGGAATATACTGCAGAAATGTGAAGTGATATCTACAGAGCTTAACCAGTCTGAAGAGATAGGCCTGCAGGACGTTAAGCATATTATTGATAAGAAAGAGGAAGAAGAGCTTGAGCAGGCCGCGGATATGGACATTTTCGACCCTCGAAGGACTGAGGTGAAGACTGAGGTGTTCCTGTCTTTTGACAAGATAGACAACAGCAAGGACTTCACAGACGGCCAAAAAGTCGTGATAAAGCTGTTATCCGAAGGCAAGAAGACGGCCAATCAGTTGTCTACTATACTTAACTCGCCGTTAAGCAATGTTACTAAAGTCTTAGATGACCTGGCAAGAAAGGATGCAGTGAATTGTTCCGGGAAGCCTAAAACGTTCGAACTTTCAGACAGTTTCAAAAAAGAGATGACATAGAATATCTATATTGGGTAATTTTGATTATGGAATCTGAACATGAAGATAAACTGAGAAGACTTGAAGATCAAATAAAGTCGTATGAAGAGAAGAAAGAGCGATTGAAAAAAGCTGTGAGGGATATTCTTGGAAGGCAAAAGTCTGGAAGCCTGAGTTATACCGAGTCTGTTTATAGGATTAACAACTTCATGGAAGGCAAATCCGCTTACGAGTGGATGAACTATTACGACCAGTGCAAGGCCAAGGCTTACCAAGCAATTGCTGAGCTGAAAAAATCAGAGCAAGCTTCAGCGTCAGTCGAGAAGAAGCTGGTTGAATCTTGGAAGAATGAAAAGCTAGAGTCTGTAAAAAACCAGATAGGCCTTTATAATGAGAAGCAGAAAAAACTCGGCCAGATATCAAAAGTCCTAGAGAAAAAACGTGATGAGGGCGCGCTTAGCTATTCCCAGTACCAGTATATCTTGAACAATTTCAGGGAGGGTAAGCCTTTAAGGGATTGGGTTTCTTTCTATGACGAGCGCAAAAAGCAGGCTTATGTAAGGCTAGCAGAGTTGGAATCGCAAACTGCATTGTCTTCTGATGTCAAGGAAGAAATGCTTTACTCCAGCGTTAAGCCTCTTGAGAGGATTCTGCGCCAAGATCTAGTTGAGAAGAAGCCAAGAGAAGCCCTGCTTAAGCCTTCATCATTGGAGCGTAAGATGTACCGTGTTTTCGGGATTGTGATAGTGATGATGATAAGCATGTCTCTATTTGTTATACTAAACCCGAACATGTCGACAGTAGCTATGGCTGTTTTAGGGGTGGACTCTGTCTACACTCAGCCGTTTAGCGCTTACGTCGACACTGATACTGACTTTTCGCTGTCTGCCGACTACTTGGGAGAGCTTCGGTCTTTTAAGCTGAGCGGTGAACTGCTAAACAACGGCAGCGTTGAGATATACCTGGATGGTATGCTCGTTTTTGATAAAAGGGCTTATGGCGATTCGCCTTTCGTAGACGTTTGTGAAGAGACTTGTAACTTCAGAGTATCGGACAAGGAGGATTACAACTTGTCACTAAAGGTGAGGCGTGGAGAGGTAAGGATTGACACTATAACTTATTCTATCAAGAGGATGGGTGAGGAATCGGAAGGGTTCGACGTTAAGGATATAGAATATCCTGACTTTAAGGTAAAAAAGCTGACACTGTCGGATATAGAAAAAAGCTTAGTGTCTGAGGAACAAGTATTGGTTTGTGATTTGAACAAGGACGAGCGTAACGATTTAGTTGTTGGAAACCCAAGCCATGGCAAAGTGTATGTATGGTATGGCGGTTTAACGCCTGATTTGGAGCCCCATATAACCTTGAAAGGCGACAAAGGTTTTGGCTACGCGCTAGACTGCGCGGATATTAATTATGATAAGTTCGATGATATGCTGGTGTGGAATATCAACGCTGTTTCTAAGGACATACGCATCTGGAACGGCGGCAGGATACTAAGCAAAGAACCCGATAAGGTTTTCGAAACTACCGATATTCCTAGGTCTAAGCGTACTAGCGTATTCGCAGACATGAATGATGATGGGGTAAAAGACTTGATAAGCCTGACAGGCTCGGGACTTCCCGCTGTCTGGTACGGGTCGAAGAACGGGTTCTTGGATAATGATTTGCCTAGCTTAGTTCTGAAAAGATAGGCTTTAAGAAAAAATAGCCAATAATCCATGAGAGACTAGCTTTACTCCCCAAGCGAGAGTAATTAACCCTAAGACTGTTGATGATACTTGTATAGACGTTTTGCCTAAAATTTTATGGATCATATCTGCTTTGTAAAGCATCACGGCACTTATTGCTAAGACTATGCATATTGATAGTCCTGTCTTGATCCTTCCGTAGTCATTGACTGCGAGGATTATAGACGTGATGGCTGCTGGTCCTGTTAGCAGCGGTGTTCCTATTATCGATGCTATCGCTCTTCCAGAGCTGTTCTTGGCTTCATCTAGGTTAGCCAATGGCAGGCCTAAGGCCATTTTTATCCCAAGTATTCCGAGGATTATCCCTCCTGCGATTCTGAACTCTTCTATATTAGTGCTGAAGATAGTGAGGAGGCTTTGCCCTAACAAGAGCACAAGGTAGGAAAGCAAAGCTGCTACTGTGACCGCTAGCGTAGCTGTTACTTTTCTTTCATGCTTGTCCATGTTTGATGACGCTACCAGGAATACTATTAGGCTTGCTGGCGGGTCGAATATTACGAAGAAAAGAATCACCAGTTGGATGAGCTCTTTTACCATCTTGATCGCACCGTTTTATTCTAAATGATAGCCAAAGGTTTTTAAACTTATTTATAACTTGAGAGATTATGGAAGGTCCAAAACACGTTGCGGCGATAATTGACGGAAATAGACGGTTCGCAAGGAAAATCAAGATTAACCCTTTGAAAGGTCACGAATATGGTGTTCAGAGGATTTGGGATGTTTTTGATTGGGCTGAAGAACTAGGTATTAAAGAATTTACATTCTACACTTTCTCAACTGAGAATTTTAAACGTGATAAAGTCGAAGTGGATTATCTGATGAAAATATTCTACAGGGAGTTTGACA
>VGLX01000075.1 GCA_016866645.1 Candidatus Woesearchaeota archaeon
GAGAAAATTTTCGAAGAAAAAAATACCCCTCCCAACAATTCATCCCCGCAGCAAGCTGACAGGGTATTCGAATAAAATAATACTATCCTGACTTCACGCCTATGTCAGAACATAAAGGCCCGTTAACATTACTGTAATCAGCCTCTTTGACGAACTCAACCATCCTGAAATCAGCGTAGCCCTTGCAGTTCGCCCCACCTTCAAAGGAATATAACTTCCCTTTTCCAGTTTCTTTGCTTATAACCTCACCTCTAGATATCGATAACGCTCCAGGGAAACAACGATTGCTCTGCAAGTCCTCATTCGTAATGCCATAAGATCCGAATATCCCCCGCAAAGTCCTGACTTGCTGCCTCCTCCCATAGACTACGATTTGATTGTTCTTGTCTAGAAGCTTGAACTGGTACTCGGCGCCTCCGAAAAGCTTGTCTTTTTCCGAAGTCGTAACTATGCTTATCTTATACCCCTCAGGAATCTCTGAAAGGTCTATATCCGATCCGTCACAATAACACTTGGCCTTGTCCTTATTCACGTTCAAGCATCTCTGGAACTTGTCCACTATCTGGTTGAAGGACGTCATCACCATGTTCTCGGTAGTCTTAGACATCTCATTCAATGTTTCCAAGTCAGCGAGTATCTTGAAGCTAGGGTAGAAGCCGTAAGACAGATTCTCATTCTTATTAATCCACGCTTTCTCTTTCGAAACCCCCACTAATTCTATAACCCTCTTGTTGTCTATCGTCAGGATCCTTGATTTGAACTCGTAATCATCGATGTTCAAGATTTGCTTCAAATTTTTCTCGTAAGCTTTGTTGAAAGAATTGACGTGCTTCTTGAATGCCGCTTTGAAATATACCGGCACTTCCTTGCAAGATTCCTTGCCCATGTTGCATGCCGTGTACATGTCTTCGTAGCTTGACGGCATCACCCTCATCGTCTCAGCCAAAGCGAACTTGGCCCCCACCTCCAGATATGCCATGTAAACGCTTTCTTCCTTCGGCAAATCTATAAGGCTCATCTGGTTCGTGCCTATAACACTGGTCAGCTTTATAGAGTCTAACAGCATGACAGTGGCTACTATGAAGGCTAATGATGATGTCAGCAAGATTATTGCTGCTTTTTTGTTCAGACGTTTCATGTTGTCCCTACCGTAGCGTTGACAGTTATGGACTGCCCGTCATAAGTCGGTAATGCGAAGACCTTCTCCCAGCCCGTGCATTCGTCCCCTCCGACTTCCATGTTAGACCCGTCAGGGTATTTTATATCAAGCCTGATGCACTGCTCAGGGAGTCTTTGTATAGTCTCTACCTGGTCTTGCTTGGGCTTCCCCGCTATAGTTTCTATAGGCGCGTCTTCTTTGACGATGTCTTTCCTTTTCAAATTTTCAACGAGCATCTGCTGGTATTTCTCATTCTTGTACGTCAAGCCTATCATCTCTTTCAGGCTTATCGTCCCTTTATCAGAATCTAATTCTAAAAGCAGGTAGTCTGCCATGTCTTTCTTTTCCATGAGCGCATACCTCACAGCGCCTTCTTTTTCGCTCACGAGTATCTTGTTGGTGGCTTGCATGTTGGAGATTATGTAAAGCCCTATCGCTATGACTATCATCGAGGGTATAAGGTCTGCTATGAAGTCTTCTGTCTGCCCTTTTTTATGGAGCCTTCTCATTTGATCTCACGATATTTTTCTACGCTGATATACAATGTCTCGTCTTTGCCGTTGTACTTGACAGTCCTCGTGTATTCAGAGTATTTCATGGCCGCTTCTTGTGTCACCGTTTCTTTGCCGCCTATTATGAGCTTTACTGACCTGTCAGTGTAAGGGCTTTCTGTGCCTAAGCAGCTCTTCAAAAACTCCCCATCAAGTTTAGAGTCATCTATCCTATAAAGCAGGATATTATTCGTGTCTGGGTCTTTTTGCGAAACGCATTTTATCACTTTGTTGACGACTATCAAGTCTGCAGTCTCGTCAACTGTTGACAGCTTGGCAATCTGGTAATCTCTGAAAACGTTGCTCATATATCCGAAAAGTATGGCTATGATTATCACTACGACTATGTAATACACTGATTTCCTCCCAAGGTCGAAAGCTCCTTTTTTCATGCTCCCTTAGCTATTACCTCTTCTCCGGTTTTGGTGATGCGCACTTTGCAGTCCTTGCCTTTCGAAAACTTCCCATCGTCTCCTAAGCACCAGTCCCCAGTGTAGTACACCATGTCCAAGTCGCCTGGCAAAGATTTGGCCATCTCTTTAACAAGGTCCAAGTCATATTCTAGATAAGTCTTGCTGAAGCTAGAAGTCTGATTCACGTTCATCACGGCATACATCAGCATAGCAGCTATCAAAGCTCCGATTACCAGCTCGAACATCAAAGTAGTTGTCAATACTTCAGACTGGCCTCTTTTGTTCATAACAGTTTAAAGGGACGTAAGAATTTATATTGTTTTCCTTTAAAAAAAAAATCGAAGAGTTAACGTCATACTAGAACAGGGCATATGCCTTGGTTGTAAGTCGCAGGGTCTGTTCCGCACCTGCTTCCTGATGCTTTCTTCATGTCTAAAAAGCATACGGGGTTGATGCTTCCTTGGGTTCCTGAAGCTGTCGGGTTTTCTGGGCCGTAAACTCCTAAGTGCAGGTGCACTTCTGTCGAATGCCCTGAATTCCCCATATGGCCTACGGTCTGCCCTTTCCTAATCCTGTCCCCTTCCTTCAGCGTGATGTCGCTCATCAGATGTGCATAGATGACATTGTACTTATCGAGTTGGTTTACAACTACATAATTCCCATACCCTCCTCCGCAAGTCTCTTGAGGAGTGTCTGGGCAGCTTTTCACAACAGTCCCTACGATGCCGTCGCCTATCGCCTCGACAGTATCGCCCATCTTCCCAGGGACTTTCGCGCCTAAATCTATTCCTGCATGTTCTTTGCCCTCCCTTAGACCAAAGCAAGATGTTATTCTAGGGCTGCTGACAGGCCATGATAATAGTCTTGCAGTGACAGTGCCTTTTATGTTTTTTATGATTGCTTTTACAATCGGCCCTACAGGCCTTAGGTTGTCTTCTAACAGCCTTATCTCTACTGATTTCTTATCAGCCAAGTATTTGGTTAGCATCTCGTCCTTTGACTGCTCAAGCTTAACATTAAAATTACTGGCCGTTAGCTCGTTTTGTATCTCTTCAGCGAAGGTTAGCGACTGCGATGACTTTCCGTAATAGCTGATGATAATCGTGTTGTAATCAGTGATGGAATCGTCTTTTTCTATCTGGATGAAATATTTCAAGCCAGGATACTCTTTACTGACTTCCTTGGCGAACATGTCCGGCAGCATGCAAGCCCCGTCTTCAGATTTTATGTCTACCCTGGATGTGGTTATGCCTTCAGTTTTCAGCTGCATGCTAAGCTCTTCTGATACGAAGTCATTGTCTTTTCCGCATGAAGAGGATATTATTACATTTGACATTTTAAATGCGCTTTGTGTTTCTTGCTCTACTTTCTTCTTTAAGTCGTCATTAAGCAGGGCCTTATTGTCGTCTAACGATACGTAGGGCCCTTTTTTTATATACTGTATTACTCTCATTCCTCGCTCATAAGCACCTTTTGAAACAGTGTATTTCGTCCCGGGTATGAACACTCCTTGCGAGCATCCTTCGCCCCCATAGAAGTCGAGATTGTCAAAAGTTTCGCACTTAACGCCTATCCCTGTGCATGCGCTTTGTTTCACCTCATCTCTAGACATATCACACAAGCAAAGGCAGCTTTTTTCGTCCGGGCATTTGTCTTTCGGTCGGTCTATGCTTCCGGTGAAACCTAAAGCCAGCCTAATAAATGAGGATGCAGGGCCCATAGGTGAAGGTACTGCCCAACCAAAGTCTATCCCATGACAGCTCCACGTTATAACTGAGCACAAGCCCTTGCAGCCAACATAATCCTTTCCCTTTCCGAACCCGACAAGGAACTTATCCTTCTCAACATAGAACGCCATCTCTCCGCCGTCCTCTTCATCTAAGTTGCTCTCCTCCATCTTCTTCAGATGACTCACTAGCTTGTCAAAGTATTCTGTGCCTTTCGGCTTGTACATGTTATACACTGCGCAGCCTATCGCTGTAAGCATCAGTACAGCTATGATTATTCCTATCAATGCGCTGTAGGATTCTGTGGTTCCTTTCTTTCTCATTTTATCGTGCTGTTGAACAGGTCTTTCGGCTTAGCAGACCACATATCCGCAAGAGTGCCTTTTATTTTAGCTGCGAAATCTGAGGCTCCGCCGTAGAATATCAGTATTACCACCACTAATACTACAAGCCCTAAAGCGAACAGTATAACATACCTTATCTCTAAATCCCCTTTTTTATCCATACGCTTATCTAAATAGCTATAGACTTAAATAATTTGCTATTTTAAATAAAAAAAAATAAAGAAAACGTTTAACACGTAAAGGATTTACATTCTACATTCAGGTTTTTGTCTCCGGCGCCTGTAGAACATTTGTATCCGCCGTCTACTTCACCTTTATCGTTTGTTTTCTTAAACTCATTATTGCAAAAACTCGCTTTGTTATTCAAGCTGCAATACAGCTCACACTGGCCCCGCCATATCGCAAAGTCCTGGTCAGTAGCCCTTAACGTCTGGTCTTTCTGCTGAGAGAACAGAGTCTTAAGACCACCTGTGAAAAACAGGATTATCACTACTAAGACTACTAAAGCGATTGCTGCAACAATCACATAATTCAGAGAAATATCGCCCTTTTTCATGCAGTTTCCACCTCGTTTGAGTTTTTGATAATCATTCTAAGCCTAAGTTTATATTTAAAGGTTTCTAAATTTTTCAAGCATAACACGCTTTTGTGTTCATCTGCTCATAATAGCCGCATATTGATTTTACGTAATTCTTAGTCTCGCGTATGTTCGGTACGCCTTCAGCTTTCTTAACAGCGGTTAGCCCAGCGTTGTATGCTGCCAGGATGTTTTCAAACGTGGCGTCCAAATTAGTGTCCTTATCCAACTCGCTAATTATCCATTTTATATGCTTTGATGCAGTATTTATGTTCTTTACAGAGTCGAAACGCTCATCATTCCTTATATCACATGAAGAGGATACTGTGTTGCAAATGTAAGTGCCCCCCACTTTAGAATAAGCCGGGACTTTCAGTCCGAGGCCTCTTGCAGTATCAGGCATTAGTTGAACTATGCCTGCAGCGCCTTTACTTGACACCGCGTTGGCTGTCCAATCGCTTTCTTTGGTTATCATCGCAGACAGCATGAAAAAGTCTATGTTGCTCGCTTTCGCAGCGTTGTAAACTTGTTTGATATAAACCTCTTTGGAGCTAAGTGCGGGTTTGAATTTTATGACCTTCTGCTTGTAGTCCTCTTCTGTGAGGGTATTATCAAACTCTAAGTAGGTATTGACTTTTCCGAAGCATAGTTCCATCCCTTTAACCACGTCTGGCTCGGCGAGGTATATTTTTTTGTTGTCCTTAAAGTAAATTATGTCCTGATCACCTTTTAGCTTCTCTTGGTCCGAGTAGTCTTCTGTTTTGTAATTAAGCACTTGTCCGCCTTCATAGTTCCAGACTATGAGCTTAGCAAGCTTATTGTCTTTCACAGTTTCTTTCTCGCTTGTTCCGCCTAAGATGAACGTTGTTTCTTTGTCTTTTTGCGAAACTTGCAGGCTGTACGGCAAATGTATGTTTTCCATTTTCATCTTGCCGCATTTACACGTGCTATCCCCGGAGTGTTCTTTACACCGCTTATATTGGGCTAAGAAGCCATAAAATGTCTTGTTTACTTTCTCTTCCAGTTGTTTAGTTCCTTTTTCGCAGTCTTTGATCATTCTTAGCTTTATGATGTCCTGTTCGGTTAGCTTGTCTGTCACGAAGCAGAGGTATACACTGTTTCCATCCTTAAGGTTATAGAGTATCGGCGCATTGTTCACTACCGTTTCGGTGTTAACCCTCAAGTCAGTTCCGTCTTTAGTGTTTATTGTAAAAATGCTCAGGTCTTCTTTTACTAAGCCTTTTCCCAGCATGCAGAACTTAAGGTTTTTAATTCCTAGCTTAGGAGTGTCTACAACTTTTATAGTCCCTTCCCCCCCCCTAACCAGTCTCAATTCTTCCATCTTCTCATTTAGGGGCTCTATCTTATATCCCTGAGGCAGCGAAGTGTCTGTCAAGTAGCATGTGCATGTTTCTGATTTTTTAGACAATGACTCTATGCATTTCCCTAGGCTTTCGAAAACTTTTTTCGCATCAGAGGTCATGTATTCTTCCGCGTCTTGCCGCTGCTGTTTTACGCTTACCCCGAATACCTCATCTGCTATCTGCTTCACAGAGTTGTTGAACTCCGGAACTGTGAAGTATATTATGAGCGCGATTATGAATATCGTTACTAGGACTAAGAACCCTCCGATAGTGTATTCTCTTTCCATTTTTTTATTGTCCTAAAAAGTCCGGGACTATTTTTTTGAAAAAGTTCGTGCCTTTCTCCATTATGCTCTGCCTCATGCTGTCTGAGAACATAAGCATGACCACGATTATCAATAAGATTAGTACTATTGCGGCTAAGTATTCCCATTCCATCTTGCCAGATTTATCCATTTTCA
>VGLX01000076.1 GCA_016866645.1 Candidatus Woesearchaeota archaeon
AAGCCTTGAAAGCCAGGATGGACGGGTTTAGAGTCATGCCCATGATGGAAGCTGCAAAAGTAGGGGACATATTCGTAACAGCTACCGGATGCAACAAGATAATAACCGACGAGCATTTTAAGCATTTGAAAAACGGAGCAGTGCTATCTAACACAGGGCATTTCAACGTAGAAGTAGACTACGATGCGCTGGAAAAGATCGCTACGAAAAAAGAAGAAGTAAGGCCGAACATGGTAAGGTACACTTTCCCATGGGGCAAGCACGTTTACCTCTTAGCAGAAGGGAGACTAGTCAACCTGAGCGCGGCAGAAGGGCACCCTAGCGAAGTCATGGACTTAAGCTTCTCAAACCAGATACTCTGCCTCAAGCACATAGTAGAGAACAAAGGCAAGCTGAAAAACCAGGTATATGAGATATCATCAGAGCAGGACAAAAAAATCGCGAGCATGAAACTCAAATCGATGGGCATAAGCATAGACAAGCTCACACCTGAGCAAGAAAAATACATAAACAGCTACGAAGAAGGCACATAAGAAGACAAATGAGCAACACACAAATAGTCTATCCTAAAAGGAGCACAGCATACAAGTTCTGGATAAAAGACTTGCTAAACGCCATACCCATAAGCCAGGAAGGGATACACCTTTTTGAGGTAAGAGGCAAAGAAGTATCAAGGGTCAACGTGATCGCAGCAGTGGTCGACCAGCAAAAAAACCTTGACAGCACGTTCTCAAGCATAACACTAGACGACGGAACAGAAACCATAAGGGCCAAGGCATGGAAGGATGACGTAAAGAAGCTAGAAGAAGTCAGAGTAGGCGACCCTGTAATGGTGATAGGCAAGCTGAGATTCTATGCCAATGAGATATTCATCACACCAGAGATTGTGAAATTGCAAGAGCCAGAATGGCTGCTAGTCAGGAAGAAAGAATTAGAAAGGCTTTACGGCAAGCCTCAAGAATCAGAAAGGCCAAAGCTCTCAACAGGCACTGCACCCCCACAAGAAGTGGTGGAAGAGATAGTGGTAGAGCCGACATCAACAGCAAGGCAGAAAATCTTAGCGTTGGTGGAGAAAGAGCCTGCGAAAGAAGGAATACAGATTACGAAACTGATACAGGCCTCTGGACTGAAAGAAGCTGAAGCGGAAAAAGCGATAGACGAACTCCTAAGGGAAGGAGAGCTGTTCCAGCCGAGGACAGGGTACTTGAAAGTAATCTAATTTCTTGACCGAAAGGTTTATAAATTTTGAGTTAGTTATATTTAACATAAAATCGATTATGTGTTAAGTTAAAATGGCACAAATAAAAGACTCTCTTGAAGACCTCAACCCCTGGTGGAAAAGGAAATTTGAGATAGAATTCAAAGAGAGAGAAATACACAAGCAACTCCAAAAATTCATGCCCTTGCCGCAAATAATCGCGCTTACAGGGCTGAGAAGAGTAGGGAAAACAACCTTAATGCTCAAAATCGTGGAAAATTCGATTGAAAAGGGCTTAGACCCAAAGAACATACTTTATTTCTCATTCGATGAGTTCAAAGGGGTAGAAATACGAGAAGTGATGAAGACCTACGAAGAAATGACCGAAAAAGACTTTAAAAAAGAAAAACATATCCTGCTTTTAGATGAGATACAAAAACTGGAAAACTGGGAAAACCAGCTGAAAACTGTTTACGACGTATCCAAAGGGCAGACAAAAATAATAATCTCGGGCTCAGAATCCCTGTTTATAAAAAAGAAATCAAAAGAGACACTCGCTGGAAGAATTTTCGAATTTAAAGTGGAACTCTTATCCTTCAAAGAGTTCCTGTATTTCAAAGGGGTTACCTTCAAACCTATCGGGCTTTACTCAAAAGAGCTGAACAAACTGTTCAACGAATTTATACTATCCCAAGGATTTCCAGAACTGATAGGCATCAAAGAAAAAGACATAATAAAGAAGTATACTCGAGAAAGCATAACAGAAAAAATCATCTACCAGGACATTCCCAAGCTGTTCAACGTCAAAGACATAAGCCTAATAGAATCACTCCTTAATATAATAACAGAAGAGCCCGGACAGGTCATAGAACTCTCCAGCCTATCAAAAGAGCTAAAAATTTCAAGGCAGACACTATCAAACTATTTAGCATACCTGGAAGAATCCTTCCTTATAAGGAAATTATATAACTTCTCAAAAAACAGGAGAAAAATAGAAAGAAAACTAAAAAAATACTATCCCTCTGTAATCTCTGCCGACCTCCTCTTTAAAGAAGATGAACTTTCCAGATCAAAAGTCTTTGAATGCTTACTGATAAACCAGCTGAAGGCGGAATTCTTTTGGAGGGACCCTTACAAAAACGAAGTGGACATGATTAGGCTCGATAAGCAACCGATACCTGTAGAAATCAAATACGGAAAAATAAGCGTCCAAGGGCTGCTCGCGTTCATGAAGACATTCAATGTCAGCAAAGGATACGTGATATCCTATGACACAAGCGAAGAAAAAACAATCAACGGAAAAACTATCACAAAGACTCCAGCTTTCAGGTTCTTATTAGACTAAGTCACTTCAAGACGTGCAAGATTGTTCCAGCCGAGGACAGGGTACTTGAAGATAATCTAACCAGAACAATTAACGTTTTCTTCTGTAAACCCCAAAATAATAAGCTATCGCGAGGTATGGGAAGAGCATAGTAATAAAGCTTAGGATGAATAAAACTATCCATAACTTACTCTTCTTCTTTATAGCATCAATGAACATCAATACTGCAAGAGCACAAAGCCCTAAGAATATAAGGCATGCGATTAATACGACACCAACCCAAAACCAGTTAAACCCGAATATTCCTTCACGAACACCAACATCGCCCACGTATTTGAGTCCTAGCTTATTGCAGCATGGTCCTGCCTCGCCCCATCCAAAACCTCTAAACGTGCATTCGCCAAACTCAGTTTTTATAACGTCCGCCTGCTGGGTTACTCCCGGGCTTGTTTCAACATAACTTGGGTAGTAAACATTCCATCTGTCTGGCAATGAGTAGCTTCCGTATTCGTCACCTCCCCAAAATCTGCCGCACTCTCTTGTCTCAAGATTTATCGCGATGCCTGCTGGCAGTGGAGCGGATAACGCAAAGCTCACAACTAAAATTAGTAATATAACATATACAAGCGCTTTTTGCATGTTAGTGTAATACTCACTAAAGATTATAACTTTTTCTATACGGCTTAAACAGTGCTCGCTGCTAGAACTTTTCGAATAACAAGGCGGAATAATAACCAAACCTTTATAAACTGCTATTCCATTTTTCTCAGACAATGAAACTAGACTACAAATCTTTGCTGGAGAAAGGAAGGAAAGAGCTCCCAGACTCGGTAAAATCAACAGGAGAAAGGTTCGAAGTTCCGAAAGCCAAAGGGCATCTGGAAGGGAACAAGACCATAATAAGCAATTTCCTGCAGATAGTAGACATTCTTAACAGGGAGCAAAGCCACCTGATAAAATTCTTACAGAGAGAGCTAGCATCGCCAGCAGTCTTAGAAGGGCAAAGACTCGTCCTGGGCAGGAAGCTCTCAGCAACCCAGATAAACTCGAAGATAATGCTTTACGCAGAAACATTCGTCCTATGCCCTGACTGCAAGAAGCCAGACACGAAGATGATACGAGAAGACAGGATACTGTTCCTCAAATGCATGGCCTGTGGCTCGAAACATACGATAAGGGCGAAGATATAAATTTTTATTCTAAAAACCCATTCTAATCAATGCATATCTCATACCCGTCTGCGCGGTCGAATACTGTTTCCCCTTGAGTCCCCTCTGCGGGCATTGCGACATTAAATTCCGCTGGAGCGAGACTAACCTTGACAAATTGGGCGAGTGCGTTTACTGCTCTGAAAAGCAAAGATGCTGGGGCGCCAGCCTTTGCGGTAGCGTATGCGCAGCTGATAACAGAGACCAAGGAGGAAAATACTGGGTGGCATGCAGCGGATGCCCATACGGAGGATCAGGCTCAGTCAACTACAACGGCAACGACAGAGAAAAGTGCCAGGACTTCCTTAACCAGTGCTACCAAAACAACTGCATAAACAAAAAATCGCTTTGCTGAGATGATTTAGTAAAAAAACAAAAACATGAGAAAGGACACCATTAAGAAAAAGTCCCACTACAAGCATCGCAAGATAGAACCTGATGAAAATGACGAGTCCCACCAGGAGTATGACAGCAAGATTGCAGAGGACAAGACTGAAGCGAGGCAACCTTCCCGTATACTCATAGGGATTTTTATTGTTATAGTGCTCCTGATCGTGATTTTTGGTTTGAAAATATACTTATTCTCGGGCTACGAAGAAAGAGATGTACAGCCAAGCGCAAAAGATGCTGATGGCGGAGACATAAGCAGTGAAGGAGGAGACACGCAATCGGGTGTACAAAACACCGAAGGTGGAATCAGCAGTGGGCGCGGTGGAGGCTCAAGTGGTGGCAGTACAAGCGGCGGAAGCGGTGGTGGAGGCGCTTCTGTTGGCGGGCAAACTTCTGGAAGCGCTGACAATGGAGGAGATACACAAGAGGGTGGACAAAATACCGAAGACCGTAGCGGTGAAGGAGTCAAAGGCTACTGGGTAACATGCACAGGCTGCCAGAGAGGACCAGTATCAATCAACTACAAAGGTTCAAGCAGGGATGACTGTGCTAGCACAATGATTCGTTGCTACCAGAGCGAATGCACAAACAAGAAAGCGCTTTGCTAAAATATTTTTTTTAGAACTTTTTTTCCGAAACATTCTTAAAACACAGAGTTTACAGACTTTCATAATGAAATCCGGAGTCTTAGTAAAAATACACGAAAGCGCTGACAAGAGCATACTCGCAGTAGCAGATAAAGAGCTAGTTGGCAAGACCTTCGAAGAGGTAGACATGTGCCTGAACGTATCAGAAAGGTTCTACAAGGGCGAAGAGCTGAGCGAAGAAGAGGTCATCAAGCTGATGAAAAACGCAACTAACATGAACATAATAGGGAAGAAAGCAATCGCAATAGGGATAAAAGCGGGCATAATCACAGAGGACAATGTCATAAAAGTCAAAGGCATACCCCACGCCATCATCTTCAACTATGGTAATTGATAAGATATACCGGGCGGATAAGTATTATGAGGGAATAATCCAGATAAGGCCTGACGATAAGGAAGTCTTAGAATACGTCCGGAAGAAAGTCAAGGAAAAAGGCGCGGAGATATCTAGGGAAGTGTTCTTCAAATATGGCATAGACGTTTACGTGACAAGCCAGAAGATAACTAGGAATATAGGGGAGAAGCTGAAGAAAGCTTTCAAGGGTGAGCTGAAGATTTCTAAAAAAATATTCACGAGGAGCCGGCAGACCAGCCGCGACCTTTACAGGGCTACTGTGCTTTTCAGAAGAATAAAAGAAGAGCCTGAAGAAGATTCTTAGACTACGTGCTGCCTCACCAGATGATACTTCCAGGTATACAAGTCCCTGAAAGGCGAATGGCACCCTCCGACGCCAAGCTCGCTCTTGGTCGGAGCAGATGTGAAGAGAATTCTTGTCATCTCAGCGTTGCTTAATCTTCCAGCAAGATGCTCAACAACCCTTACAATATCACTCAGTTCTATAAGCTTCCTGTTGAAAAAATCTAAATTCGTCTCATCAAGGCTTAAAGGGGTTATGCCGTTAGCCTCTGCGTATTTGTTATACTTCGCGACTGCAAAGCTTAAATAATAATAAGGGGTAGTGTTTCTCATGTACGACGCTGAAAAGTCCAGTTGATCTATATTGTTATCCGGACGCCTGGCGTTCATCTCATCGAGCAGGCTCATATCGATTATGGTCTCTCCTACGAGCATCTTATCAAGGCCGTTAAGCCAAGAGACAGTGTTCTTCGCTAAGTTATCGCTGTTTACCCTGGCGTGCTTCCTGTAAGCCGCGTGCAAAGCCTCATGCGCCCACTTCTTAGTGAGGTTATCCCCATCTTCTAAAAAAGACAGCCCTGTCTCTTCCAAGAATAATTTCCCGTTAGGCTTGAAGTCTTCTCCGCTCATGTAAAACCCGTAATAGCTCACCATCCCGAAAAGGTCTTGAGAGTATCCGAGCTTCTTGATTATCGTCTTGTAGCCTTTGAAGAAAGCCTTGATGCGATGCCATAACCCATTGCCCCAATGGTCTTTCGGGAATACTATGGAAACCGTAGGGCATATCACCCCATACTCTTTTTTGAAGGACTTGACGAGGCTTGGAGTCTCTAACAGCCTTGCGCCTTCGAAGTCTTTCTCAGAAAACACGTCCACTTTATTAGTCTCGTTAAGAACATTAGCTACCTCTTTAAAACCGTCCTTGAGGATGTACTCCCTGCTCTCATCAACTTTGTTTAATAGATCTGTGAGCTCCGACTCTCCTACGAAATTGCTATGGTACTGCTCGAGAAGGATTTTCGCGCTGTACGTACCCTCTTTTTTCAGGACAGACTCTAAGTCCACCATAAAGATTAAGGACGCTTAGAATATATAAAAGTTTACAACAGCCTATTCGCCAGGTTTTATAGTATGTATTAAGCTTAGAGGATGGATTTTAGTTGGTGGTAGGAGTTGATTTTT
>VGLX01000077.1 GCA_016866645.1 Candidatus Woesearchaeota archaeon
GTTCTTGCCTAGTCTCTTATAGACCTCGTACTTTATCAAGTGCACAGGATTGCCAGGCTCGACCATATTACGCGCTTTGATATAGTCAAACAAGTAAGGGTGGAATCCTTTCGCGATTAATGATATCTGGACTCCTTTAAGGTTGCCTTTGGACACTTTATCGACTAATGAGTAAGCATATCTTATCAGCTTCGGAAGTGTCTGCAGGAAATAACTCTTGTCTAAATATTGCGTGTTTATGTCTATCACTTGGAAAACATCTTTTTTCTGGACCTTTGCTAAGTAAGGGAAGACTTCCATAAAGTCTAAGTAAAAGTCAGGTATTTGCGCGTCAGAATGGTGCAACGTTCCTAAAGTCTCTAAGATATTCTTATATTCGCTCTTGTTCCCTTTTTTTATTACCATGTTGTCAAAAAGCCATGACTCTATAACGCTCTTGTCTTCTAAGAAGCCATACTTGTCCACTGAGAAGTTGAGGTTTATAGGCTTGAAGTCTTCAAATTTTTTTGGGACGACTTTTGCAGTATCTTGACCGCTGTTATGCTGTGCTAGTAGGCTTATCAGCTCTTCAACCTCGAAGCTCGTTATCGGATGCATAACCTTATTGTTCTTCTTATAGTCGAACCTGTCAGGCAAGTTCCATGCGGTGCCATGCTTTTTCATCTCAAAGCTCTTCTGGATCTTCACACCACCGCTGAAAGACTTTCCCTCTACAGACTCTATCCCTGCCTGCCAGAAGTAGCTCGCTTCCGGGAAGAAAGAATGGTTGTTCCAGCATGGGAACGGGGGATGATACCTTAAGAACTCGCTCTTGTATTCTATTGGTGTGTTAGGATGCTCTAAGAATTCTGAAGTTAGCTTAAAAGCGCCATAAACATGATTGTCGATTTGCAAGAACACTAAATCTCCCTCTCTCGCGGGCTTCAAATCCCTGATTATGCTATAGTTCTGCTTCAAAGCGTCTTTCTTAGAAGTCTCATCATTACTATTCGGAGATGATGCTTTTATACCTACGAAACCTTTTGACAAGAAGATACTTAACTCTTCTTTGTTCTTGCATCTTATAATATAGGCGCCCATTCGAAGAATAGTAAGTCTTTGTTATTATTAAATATTTTTGGTTTTAAGAATCAGTATTAATAATCCTCAAAAAACGGGCTTATATCCGGCCTACTGGAGGTTTTCTAAGTGGTCTCAGAAAACTATTTAAACTAAGGCGTTGTAATACTTATTAACGGTAGAGGTGAAGATGAGCCTTTTTTTTAAAAAGAAGAAGATAGACGTCTCAGCGAAGAAAGAGGTACCTAAAGAGTTGCCTTCTCTAGCAAGAGATATTATCAAAAGAAGGGAAGAAGAACGGCTAAAACAGGAAGCTATTAGGAGAGAAGCACAGCCTCAGCCAGTTATTGCTCAGCCAGTACAAGAACAACCACTGTTACCTAGACCTGTTGTTGAACTAAAACAAGAGCCTTCTAAACAGCAGCCTAAGAGGAACGATGACCTGACTTATTTCTCTACAGTACTTAAGAATGTTCTATCAGAGACGCAAGGTATAGAAAAAGCAGAGAAGTTTTACAAGGAAGGCATGCTATCTCAAGACTTATTGACAGGAATGAAACAGTACTGGGTAGAGCAGAAGAAGAACATACTTTTTGATTCTAAAGAAGAAGACCTTAGGGAGAAACTCTTAGCCAAGATTGCTTACTTGCAAGATCATGAGAAATCATGGCAGACGCATCACTTATCCTTAATAGACGAGGAAGAAAGAATAAGGCTGGGGGAGTTAGAGCTGAAACAGATGCTTAAGGAGTTCAGAGAGCTTTGCAGAAGGCACATATTCGACAAGCCTAAAGAAGAATCACCATCCATAGAGGTTAAGGCAGAAGTTAAGATTGAACCTCCAAAGATAGAGGAGAAAATAGAAGCCAGGCCTGAGCAAAAAATAACAGATTATTCTAACCTTAACATAAGCCCTAAAAATTATTTCCAACTCGCTGACGGAAGGACTTTGAAAGACTTGAGAGAATTGTTATGGGCTCTCGAGAGCATGAGTGACAGCACATTCATAAGCCACGTGAACTCTGAAAAGAACGACTTCGCGAACTGGATAAAAGGCGTGATGAAAGACGAGTTCTTGGCAGCCAGGATAAACGAAGCCATTGATAAGAGTTCTATGATAAAAGCTTTAACTGACTTGGGAATACGATGAGCAAGGCTTACATGGTTATAGGAATACTTATAGGCGCAATACTAGCGTTTATCTTGATCGCTTACTTCGTTGATGACACCGTACTTAAGAACCTCTCCCCGTCTAAGATGCTCAACTTTGAGAAGAAAAAAATAATCATTCCTGATGAATGCGGAAATATAATAGGCAATGTCCTGCATTCGGTAACAGACGAGGACCAGTGCAAGATGAAATGCCTGAACCAATGCTCCACTATAGGCATGGAACGCGATAAAGTCGTGTTTAGTAAAGGTATAAATACTTGTAATTCTTGTGAATGTTATTGTAGCTGAACATGGACGAAGAAGAGATAGAAGAATGGTACAGCAAAGAATTAGAACACGCATTAGATGAGCACTTAGCCAAGCGTAAAGAGAAGAAATCAGACGCAGACCAGCTAGTTAATGCTTACAAAGAGAAAGTAGCTAAGATACGTTCTGGATATAACCAAAAATACAAAGAGTATTTCGAATATCTCAACCGTCCTAAGCCTAAGGAAAAATGGTATGTTAGTTATTATCGTAAGATTATAACCAAGATTAATATTTTGATTATTAAGATTAAGCTCCCGTTCCTTAAGCTTAAACAGCTTAAAGACCATCCCTCTATTGTTATGTATAAGGTCAAGTACACAAGCTATAAGGAGCATAAGGACCTAAAGCGAAGCATCGCCCGCAGGAAGTTCTTGGAAAGATTCTACTTGGATTATGCCTTATTCTTAATAAGAAGATATTACAAAAAATATAAGGCGAAGATGATAAAAATAATAGGGAAGATTAAAGAATTCTTCGTAGACAAGTTCATAAAGCTTAAAGAGTTGTCCCTGCGTTTAATTGAAAAACTCAAAGCAGCCCTTAACTTTTTCAAGAAAATTGCCCTCAAACTGTTCGAGATCCTGAAAAAAGTGTTTGAGTTTATAAAAAACGTTTTTTCGAAATCCAAAGAAAAGGTCGCTGCTTTCCGAGCAGGATTGAAAGCAAGGGCGGAGAAAAAGGCTGCGGAAAAGAAAGAAGCAGAGTCCAAAAAAGAGCCTGCTAAAGAGGAGAAGAAGCCTGAAGAGAAGAAAGAAGAACCTAAAGTGCAGGCTAAAGAAGAGCCTAAGCACGAAGAGCCCGCGAAGAAGGAAGAGCCTAAGCAAGAGGAGAAGCCAGAGCCGAAACCTGAAGAGAAAAAAGAGCCTGTGAAGGAAGAGAAGAAGCCTGAGCCTGTGAAGGAAGAGAAGCATAAAAAGAAATAATGATAATTCTTAGCCTCGAGAATAACTTTTATATACCCTCTAAGACTCCCTCATTGAAGGATGTCTGAGATTATAATAACCCTTAAAGGCATTACGAAAAAATTCGGTGAAAAAACAGTCCTAGACAACATAGACTTAGACATAAGAAAAGGAGAAATACTCGGCATAGCCGGGGTTAACGGCTCAGGAAAAACCACTCTTTTAAGGATCCTGGTAGGGTTTTACAAGCAGGATAAGGGCCAGCTGTACTTCGGGACAACTCCTTTTTCTAGAGTCCCGGACATGAAGAAGAAGATAGGGATAGCAACCCAAGACAACTGCTTCTATCCTAGATTGACTGTAGAAGAGAACATAGACTATTTTGGTAGAATCTATGGGATGACAAATGCCCAGATAAAAGCCAGCATAAACGACACTTTGAAGCTGGTGAACCTTTATGACGTACGAAAGATGCTGGCTAAAAACCTCTCAGGAGGTATGCAGAAAAGGGTGGGCATAGCATGCTCGATAATACACAGCCCGCAGGTCATAATACTGGACGAGCCCACATCAGAGCTGGACTTCTTCTTAAAAAAAGACATGATCAAGCTGATAAAACTAATCAACGAGCAGGGAATAACTATCCTGATCGCCTCGCATCACTTGTCAGAGCTTGAAAGCTTATGCGATAGGATAGCGATACTTGAGGATGGGAAGCTAGTTGAGCTCGGAAGCCCTTCAGAGCTTAAGCATATTTATTCTTCACATACTCTGGAAGGGGTTTTTGAAAAGCTTGTCAAGAGGAGCGTATCATGAAGCCGAGCATGATAAAAGACTACATCTTGTTGGTGCTCCATATAATAAAGAAAGACTTTAAGCTGTTGTTAAGGTCGAAGAGTTCAGCTTTGATAATCATTCTTGGGCCTATACTGTTGATATTATTAGTGAGCTTCGCTTTCAACACGTCAAGCATCTATGACATAAAGGTGGGTGTCTATTCTGAGAAATACACGCCTGCCAGCGAATCAGTCATTGCAAAACTCACGGACAAAGAGTTCCGAGTAATCAAAGAGGAATCAGCAACTTTATGCATCGAAGGGGTTAAGAGCGGAAAGACCCATATATGCGTGATAATCCCTCCCGACCTTGATACGACTAAAGACACGCAAAACGAGATAACCTTCCATGTGGACTATTCCCGGGTTAACCTCGCATGGATCATACTTAACGTGCTTTACTCAAAAGTTGAGGAGCAGTCATCCCAATGGAGCTTTGACCTTACCATGGAGGTTTTGAACAAGCTTGAAGAGACTAAGAACGAGCTGGATATGAACTATCCTTTGATAAAATCGTCTGTAGAAAACACGAATCGAGCTTTTTCAAAGTCTGATAATGTGATACTCGCACTTTCGCAGGTCGATACTAAGTATGACGTTCAGAGTTCAAGGTTTGGAGAGATGAAGTCTGAGATTAATGAGTTATTCACTGATAAAAACCTCTCTAAAGAAGAAACCAAGAAAGTTTTGAAAGAACTTAATAACATGGAAGCTGAGCTTGAAGAAGTTGATGCTAGATTTGAAAGCATAGATTCGTCATTAAAAGGGGTGCAAAAAGACCTGTCTGCGATAAAAGAGTTGGAAGTTGTTAATAAGAACAATATCAACTCTCTGAAATCATCCATCGAGAAAGTAGATCAGAACGTAGCATCTTTGAAAGTCAAGAACGCTACTACAATAGTCAATCCAATAATGACTTCTATAAAGCCTGTCACGGCCCAGAAGACCAACCTTGATTACATCGCTTCTACTCTGATAGTATTGATGGTGATGTTCATATCCGTGTTGCTGTCATCTACGGTTGTAATGGCCGATAAGACATCTAAGTCTTATTTCAGGAGGCAGATATCCCCCACTAGCGATATCACGTTTGTCATAGCCACTTACCTCACTATAATGCTGATAATGGTGTTCCAGCTTGGGATAATCCTCTCGATATCGTCGCTTTTCTTGAGCGCTTCGTTCATACTGCCTAGCCTGTTAACCCTCAGCCTTATATTGCTCGTGCTTTCTACGCTGTTCATATTCGCGGGCATGATAATAGGATGCGTTTTCAACTCTGAAGAGACTTCTATACTGGCGGCTGTTTCTTTCAGCAGCATACTTCTGTTCTTCTCTAACACGATACTTCCGATGGAGAACATGCCTGTTGCTGTGAAGCAGATTGCTTTGTTCAACCCGTTTGTCATAGGGCAGAACCTTCTCAGCAGGCTGTTGCTGTTCCAGTCGGGGTTAGACTCGACCTTTTATGCTTTGATAGCCTACATAGCCGCGCTTTTCTTGATACTGATGATAATACAGAAGCACGTCGCTAAGAAGATGAGCGGCTGATCAGATTTTCTTGCTGTCTTCTATCTTTTGGAATATCTTCAGCCTTGTTTCCAGCTCTTGGTAGAACGGCACTATCTCAGAATATGCTTCCTCTTTAGCGTTGTTGGGCAGGTCCTTGTACAGCGGGTGAAGGTTGGAGTATATCGCCACTGCTGCTTGAAGGTCAGTATCCATGAGGTTGAACCCTTCTTGCACCATTGTCCTTATGATCTTTATCCTTTGCTTAGCGTCTACCCTGTTTCGCTGCGTTGTTCTAAGCATGAAGACGGTCCTTACGAACTCTTTCCGTTTCTCCTCAGCTATTTTTTTCTCTGATACCTTCCTCTCTTTGTCTTTTTCTCTTCTGTAATGGGCTTGTACGCTTTTGTAATAGGATGATTCTTTCTTAACGCTGGGGCCGTCTTTGAGGATCTCGATTATGTCATCGATTTGAGGATTCATTTTTTCCTTCATCTTCGTTAAGGGTTATTCGTTTTTTGTTTATAAATCTTATGGGCTTCCGTCGTGAAAACATTTTTTTTACAGGCTGGACGGGTTTTTCTCTTGGCTGGACTCAGTTGTTTGAACTGTCTTCTTAATTGAAAGTTTTTAGGTAGTTTCTTGCTCTGGTTTTTGTTGTGTTTTATTTTTTTTATTTGGGTTTTTAGGTTTTGTTGTTCGTGTCATGTTGTTTTTGGTTTAGTTTTTTGTAGAAAGAACATAGTTGAGACTGTTTTTTGAGAATTTTTTT
>VGLX01000078.1 GCA_016866645.1 Candidatus Woesearchaeota archaeon
CATGAGCATGAGTTTAGGAGATGGTGGAGAATACACCAGCGCAAATTGCCCATCTGACATCATTGACACAGGGTTAGAATCTGCTTTTAACTCAGGAGTCTTTATAGTCTCAGCATCTGGCAATAACCATTATACTTCAGGAATTTCTTACCCTGCTTGTAATGAGTATGTGACATCTGTAGGCGCTGTTACAAAATCGGACAGTATAACATACAACCGGGGCGGCGACTTGCTAACCTTGCTTGCTCCAGGCTTGAGCATAACCTCAACTTGGAAAGGTGGAGGAACAGCTACACTTTCAGGCACGAGCATGTCTGCTCCCCACGTTGCTGGCGCGGCTGCTGTTTTGCAGCAATTTGCAAGAGCTAACGCTGGAGCCTTGACTCAAGCGCAGATAAGGAATGCTCTTAACAGTACAGGCAAGCCGATTTACGATTCTTCAAGTGGGGGAACTTATTCTAGGGTTAGCCTTTTTGAGGCGGTGAAATCTTTGACTGATGTTTCAGGACCGTCGCTCACTATGTTATTGCCATTGAATATGAGTTACAGCACAAATTCTTCAATACCTTTAAGTTACGCTGCTAATGATATTAACGGCATAAACGCGGCCTGGTATGAAATTGACGGTGGTGGAACTGTTTTTATACTGGGCGATACAACTTTTGATACAGCGGAAGGGAGCCATGTTTTAACTCTTCATGCTAATGACAGTTTCGGCAATGAAGAGTCTGTGAGTACAAGTTTTAATGTTGACATGACAAGCCCTACAGTTGTGCTGTCTAATCCTAATAACTCTTATTACATAAGTCCTGTAGCTTTTTCATTCTCATTGCTAGAAATTAACCCTGATAGCTGTAGCTTATACGGTAGCTGGGATGGTTGGCATCTTAACCAGACGAAACTTGCTCCAGAAAACTCTTTCACAGCCAGCCTTGAAGACGGTTCCTACGAATGGAACATAGGATGCAACGACACTGCGAACAACTTGGGTTTTGGTAGTGAGAATTTTACTGCAAACATTGACTCGACAGCCCCCGAGGTGGTTATATCATCTCCTGAAAATAAGACTTATGACAACTATACAGGTATAGCGTTGGACTTTTCAGCGTCAGATCTTAACCTTGACTCTTGCTGGTACAGCTTAGACGATAATAACCTCTCTTTGGCAGGCTGTGCCAATACGAGCTTTGATACAGTAGACGGGCATCATAATATCCTGGTTTTCGCTAACGATTCTGCGGGCAATGAAGGCTTTGCTGAGTTGGTTTTCACAGTTGATACTGTAATCCCTTCACTGGTTTTATCCTCCCCTTCCGAAGGTGAAACGCTCTCATCTGATGTTAACTTCACTTATTCTGTAGAAGACGTTCAAGTATCCAACTGCAGTTTGCTTATTAACGGCACTGTGAACCTTACAGAAGAGGATGTTCAAGTTTTTACGCTTCAACAATTCTCTGCTAGCTTAACAGACGACTGGTATTACTGGAGCGTTAGCTGCGCAGACCCGTTTAACAATGTTAATTTTTCTGAAGAGAGGAATTTCAGAGTCTGCACTGAATCATGGACATGCAATGCTTGGTCAACATGCAGCAATAGTCAGCAGGCTAGGACTTGCACAGACGCTAACAGCTGCGGCACGACTAACAATAAGCCTGTAGAGTCACAATCTTGTTCAGACCCTCAGCCTCCAAGCAGTAGCGGAAGCAGCGGTGGCGGAGGTGGAGGCGGAAGCAAAAAAATAGCATCATCAGTTCCACCCCAGGTGATCAAAAAAGAAGAAACTCCAAAACCTGCAGAAGAAAAACCAGTAACTGAACAACAACCAGAACCTAAAAAAGGAGAACCTGAAGTGGTAAAAGAGCAAGTGCAAACAACAAGCTTAGAATCAGCAACAGGAAGTACTACTGCTCCTTCTGAGCCGTCAGCGATGGGCATAAGCACAAGGGCTGTGAACAGCATAAAAAGTAATAAGATAGCAGTAGGAGGCTTCGTGTTTGTCATAGCTGTGATGGTTTCTTTGCATTTCATATTCTTCAAGAAGTACTTGGCTAGTAAGAAGAAGAACAGTAATAAGTCTTGGTTAGAGAAGATAAACTTTTTCAAGAGCTACAGAGAACTACTAAATCCTAAAAAACCTTAACAAACAATCGGCTTGTAATAACTAAAGTTTTAGACAATCCTGCAACTATAACAACGTTTATTAACGAGCTCGCATCATTTTATAAACGGTGATGTTACAAATAGGAATAAAAGAACAGTTAAGCAAGATAAAAGATAACTGGCTATTGATAGCTATAGTAGTTATTATTCTGATTGTTATGTCTGGAATCTTTTCAGGCACCAGCTTTACTAAGAGTATGCAGATGCAATCAAGCTTAGCCGAGCGCGGTGCGCCTTCTGCTTATTCCAAAGCGGCTTATGACTCAAGTGCAGGAGGGTATTACCCCACTCCGACTGAAAGCTTCGCCCCTGAAGAGACAGTAAGGAAGATAACTAAGACGTCAAGCATGTCAACAGAGGTTGAGAGAGGAACGTTTTATGATTCTGAAAAAAGACTGTTAGACATCGTTAAATCGTCAGATTCTTTCTTATTGAACCAGAACGTTAACAAGTACGGCACTGACAGGGAGTCTTATGTAACAGGCAGCTATCAGGTAAAAGTCGATGTCAAGAAGTATGACAGCGTAGTATCCCAGCTGAGGGGTATAGGCGAAGTACAAAGCTTTAACGAGAACGCAGAAGACGTGACTGGCCAATACACGGATACAAAAATCGAGATAGAAACCGAAAAAGCCAGGCTTAAGCGTTACGAGACTATGTACTCAGAAGCTACTGACGTTGAAGACAAGATAACGCTCACCGACAGGATGTTCAACCTTGAAAGGAGCATAAAATACTTAGAAGACTCACTAGAAAACATAGACCAAAGGGTAGATTACTCTACTGTCTACGTAACTATGACTGAGAAGACATCTGATTACTATGGCATAACTTTTGTAACGCTCTCAGAGATGATAACCCTAGTAGCCGGAAGCGCTAATACTTTAGTAAAATTCTTAATAACTATCCTGCCATGGGCTTTAGCGTTCTTCATAATAAGGTTCGTGGTTAGGCTGGTTAGGAAAAAATAAAGCCTTCAAAACGGCTTTTTTCTCTTTTTTTATTATATTCTTGACTTATAAGCCTTATAGCCAAGTTTTAGGATTTTAAAAGCAAAAGTTTATAAATAATAATATTATAGGTTTGGATGAACGAGACAAGGATGAGAAGCTAAATTCTCATTTTAAGGTGATAAACTATCGAGATTAAACCAGTACTGCCGAGCCTTAGAGAAAAGAAAAGGTATATAGCCTATGAGGTAAGGGCAGAAGGACCTTTAGAATTCAGGGAAGTGAAACAAGCACTGGAGAGGAAGATGCTACAGTTTTTAGGAGAACTAGGATACGGAAAAGCAGGAGTAATGATAGTAGACGCTTGGGAAGACAATAAAGGGGTAATAAAGACGAACACGCAATCGGTAGACAGCGTAAAAACAGCATTAACCATGGTTAACAGGATAGGCGATCAAGAAGTACTGGTCAAGACGATAAGCGTCTCGGGAATGTTAAAAAAAGCAAAAAACAGATTCACCCAAAGGAGGTAAAGAAGATGGAACAGATGGAACACCAAATGATGGGGTATGACAGGACATCAGCGATGTTCAGCCCTGACGGAAGACTTTTACAAGTCGAATATGCTAAGAAGGCGGTAAAGCAAGGAATAACCGCAGTAGGAGTAGTATGCAAAGATGGAGTAGTATTACTAGCTGATAAAAGGATCAATGAAAGGCTGCTAGTGCCGAGATCTGTGGATAAAGTATTCCAGATTGACGATCACATAATTGCTGCTTCTTCAGGATTCATGATGGACGGCCGAGTCCTCATAGAAAGGGCCCAGCTGATAGCCCAGCAGCACAAAGTGATGAACGACGAGCCTATGGAGCTGATAGAACTAGTCAAAGAGATAGCCGACCTGAAGCAGTTCTACACCCAGTACGGCGGAGCAAGGCCATTCGGAGTGTCAGTATTGTTCGCAGGCGTCGACGACAAGCCAAGACTGTATGTTACCGACCCTACAGGCATATTCTTCGAATACAAAGCAACAGCCATCGGTGAATACGAAAACGAAGTCAAGAGCATACTCAACAAAGACTACAAGGACAACATGAGCATAGATGATGGGATAAAATTAGCGCTGAACGCTTTGAAAGTAACAATGAAGAAAGATTTCAGCATGGAAAGGATTGACGGAGCATACGTGACAGAGAAAGAAAGGACATTCGTAAAAATAGACAAGAACAGAATAATGAAGTTTCAAAAATAATAAGCGAGATGATATAACATGACAACAGTAGACAAAGCTGTAATCGCTAGGTTGAAGATGCAGGGACAGAACTTCGAAATCCTTGTAGACTGCGACAAAGCGTTAGACTTCAAATCAGGCAAGTGCGGATTAGACGAAGCTTTAGTAACAACTGACAACATTTACAGCGACGTTAAGAAAGGCACTAAAGCGCCAGAGAACGACATGAAGAAAATATTCCACACTGAAGACTTGAGAAAAATAGCAGAGGAAATAATCAGGAAAGGAGAGATACAGCTGACAACAGAGCACAGAACTAAGCTCAGAGAAGAAAAACGAAAGAAGATCTTAGAGCTCATACGCAGGAACGCGATAGACTCCAAAACAGGGCTTCCCCACCCTCTGCAAAGGTTAGAGCTTGCGATGGAACAAGCAAGAGTTCATATCGACGAGTTCAAAAAAGCAGAAGAGCAAGTCCAGGACGTGTTGGAGAAGCTGAGGCCGATAATACCTATAAAATTCGAAGTATGGGAGATGGCCATAAAGATCCCTGCGAAACACGCCGCCCAGAGCTACAGGGTGCTGAAAATGTACGGGACCCTCAAGAGAGACGAGTGGCAGAACGACGGCAGCTTGGTAGCAGTCATAGACCTGCCGGCAGGTATGAGCGAAGAGTTCGAAAACGAGCTCAACAAACTCACAAAAGGGGAAAGCGAAACTAAGATACTTAACAAAAGATAAGGAGATATTAAGAAGATGGAAAAGTTAAACATTAAAGACAAAGACTTAGCAGTACCTGGCGAAGAACTCGCCGAGGGAATGGAATACTTGCCATCTTCAGGCACTTACCGCGAAGGCAACAAGATAATCGCCGCGCAGCTAGGGATAATAAGCCTGAATGGCAACGTTATAAAAATAATCCCTCTCTCAGGGAGATACATCCCGAGAGTGGGGGACGTAGTGATAGGGAGAGTTACGAACGTAGGTTTCAACAACTGGTTCGTAGACATAGGATACGCTTACGAAGCAGTCCTGCCTTTGAAAGAAGCCAGCTCAGAATACATCGACGTAGAAAGGGGCGGAAGCCTAAGCAAGTACTACGACTTCGGAGACTACATAATGTGCGGAATATCAAAAGTCTCTAGGTCGATGGCGACAGACGTGTCGATGAGAGGACCTGGCTTGAAAAAGCTGAAAGGCGGCAAGATAATACGCATCGCGCCGTCAAAAGTGCCAAGACTAATAGGCAAGCAAGGAAGTATGATAAACCTGATAAAAGACAAAACTGGGTGCAGGATATCAGTCGGGCAGAACGGATGGGTCTGGATACAAGCAGAAGACCCGAAAGCAGAGATGATAGCTACGCACGTGATTGAAGAGATAAACAAGAAAGCCCACAACCCTGGACTAACTGATGAGATAACTAACTTATTATCCAAGGAGACGCAAAAATGACATACGACAAAAGAAGCGACGGAAGAAAATTCGACGAGCTAAGGCCTATGGAGGCAAAAGTAGGGGTAATAGCAAGGGCTGACGGATCAGCCATGTTCAAGATAGGCAAGACAGTTGCTTACGCCGCAGTATACGGCCCGAGGGCATTGCACCCATCGCATATGAGAAACCCTGAAACAGGCATCCTAAGGTGCAACTACAACATGATGAGCTTCTCAGGAAGCGGAGAAAGGGTAAGGCCAGGACCTTCACGAAGGTCTAAAGAGATAGGATTAGTGACTGAGAAAGCCTTACTGCCTGTGATGGACATATCAGGATTCCCAAACACAGTAGTAGACGTGTTCATAGAACTGCTGCAGACCGACGCCGGAACAAGGTGCGCCGGGATAACAGCCGCGGCTTTAGCGCTTGCAGACGCAGGATTCCCGATGAGGGACTTGGTCGCAGCGGTAAGCGTAGGCAAAGTCGGCGACAAGCTGGTAGTCGACCTGAGCAAAGAGGAAGAGGACTACGAAGAAGGCGCGACAGACATGCCATTGGCCATACTGCCAAGGACAGGAGAGGTAACGCTCCTGCAAATGGACGGAAACATAAGTAAAGACGAGCTGAAAGAACTAGTTGAAAACGCTAAGAAAGCAGCGCGCAAGATAAACGAAGTGCAGATAAAAGCGCTGAAAGATAAGTATGGAGTGAACTAAAAATGACAAGCGGAACAAAAAGTTACATACAGGCTTTATTACAAAGAGGGATCAGA